>JAIRLZ010000308.1 GCA_031259035.1 Treponema sp.
GTGCAATGTACTTCACCCCATGGGCTTTGACGCATTCGGGCTTCCGGCTGAAAATTACGCCATCAAGACGGGCGCCCATCCGGCCGCGACCACGGCGGCGAATATCAAGAGATTCCGCGAGCAGATCAAAAAACTCGGGTTTTCCTACGATTGGGATCGTGAAGTCGACACGTCAAGCGTTGAATACTACACGTGGACGCAGTGGATATTTCTCCAGCTTTTTAAGAAAGGGCTTGCTTACGAATCGGAAAGCCCCATCAACTGGTGTCCGTCCTGCAAAACCGGACTGGCAAACGAAGAGGTCAAGGACGGATTCTGCGAGCGCTGCGGCGCCAAAACAACCCGCAAACGCATCCGGCAATGGATACTTAAGATCACCGCCTATGCGGAACGGCTGCTCGAAGACTTGGACGGCCTTGACTGGCCCGAACCGATCAAAATCATGCAGCGCAACTGGATAGGCAGGAGCGAAGGGGCGAATGTTGTCTTTGGCATAGACGGCTTTCCCGATACGCTTGAAATTTATACGACCCGTCCGGACACGCTTTTCGGCGTCACCTACATGGCGCTCGCCCCGGAACACCCCCTCGTTGAGAAGATCACATCGCCGGAGCGGAAAGCCGAGGTCTCCGCCTACATCGACGAAGCCGCCAAGAAAAGCGACCTTGAACGCACCGATCTCGCCAAAACCAAGACCGGCGTCTTTTCCGGCGCGTACGCGATAAATCCGGTCAACAACGAAAAGATTCCCGTCTGGGTAGCCGATTATGTGCTTATCTCGTACGGCACCGGCGCGATCATGGCGGTTCCCGCGCATGACGAGCGCGACTGGGAGTTCGCTCAAACCTTCAATCTTCCCATTAGGCGGGTGGTTTCCGCAACGCCTGACGGCGTGGCGGACTCGGAAAGCGACGGCGGAGCCGCCGCCTGCGCCGCCGATTACGGCTACAGCGTCAATTCCGCGCAATTCACGGGCTTGCCTACAGACGACGCCAAAAAACAAATCGCCGCGTGGATAGAAGAACGGGGATTCGGCAAGAAAGCGGTGAACTACAAATTGAGGGACTGGGTGTTCAGCCGGCAACGGTATTGGGGCGAGCCGATACCCATTGTTCACTGCGAAACCTGCGGCATAGTACCGTTGCATGAACGCGATCTGCCGCTCCGCCTGCCGGAAGTCCAATCCTACGCGCCCACCGGCACGGGCGAATCTCCGCTCGCCAACATCACAGAGTGGGTGAGCACAACCTGCCCCGTGTGCGGATCGCCCGCCCGCCGCGAAACCAACACCATGCCCCAATGGGCGGGATCCTGTTGGTACTACCTCCGGTATCTGGATCCGCATAACAACGGCGCCTTTGCGGACAAGGAGAAAATCGCGTATTGGTCGCCGGTCGATCTCTATGTGGGCGGCGTTGAACACGCGGTTCTCCACCTTCTTTACAGCCGGTTCTGGCACAAAGTCCTCTACGATTTAGGTCTCGTCAACACCACGGAGCCGTTTCAGCGGCTGATCAATCAAGGTATGATTTTGGGCGAAGACAACCAGAAGATGAGCAAAAGCCGGGGAAACGTCATCAACCCTGACGATATAATCCACGAATACGGGGCTGATTCCATGCGCGTCTACGAAATGTTTATGGGTCCGCTTGAGGTGAGCAAACCCTGGGCGACAGCCGGTTTGATCGGCGTGTCCCGCTTCCTTGAGCGGCTCTGGGCTATACGCGAAAAAGTCGAGCGCCCGGCGGCGTCCGCAAGCGCGGCGTCCGCGCCGGATTCGCTCCTTTCCCTGCTTCACAAGACCATCAAAAAGGTTTCCAAAGACACCGCCAGCCTGAATTTCAACACCGCGATCAGCCAGATGATGATCTACTCAACCGAACTTGCCAAACTCCCGTCGGTTCCCCGCTCCCTGTGGGAGCCGCTTGTGATTATGGCAAGCGCGTACGCCCCGCATCTGGGAGAAGAACTCTGGGAAAAACTCGGCGGCGCGGAATCCGTGTCGAAAGCGCGGTGGCCTGATTGGGACGAGGCGCTCACCCTTGACAACGAGGCGGTCATTGTGGCGCAAGTCAACGGCAAGATACGGGACAAGTTCACCGTTCCCGTGGAGACGCCCAAAGAGGAGATTGAGAAAATCGCGCTCGCTTCTCCGGCGGTGCGGAAATGGCTTGACGGAACCATTGTCAAGATTGTCAGCGTCCCGGGCAAACTCGTGAACATCGTGGTGAAAAAAGGGGAACAATAGAGGTTTTCAACATCCGAAATAGCGCGACCGGAAAGAGAGGAGGCTCATGGTGGGACTGCGTTGACGTCATCTTTTCAAGCGGCTATTATCCAGTGGGATCATGGGAACGCCAGCTTGACCGCATAGAAGGGGCGGTCAAAAAATACGGCAAGCCTTTTTTCTTCGCGGAAGCCGGTTGCATTTGAGCGTTGCCGTGAACGCTCATGGGTCGAAGGGTTCGGGTCATGGACTTGGCGGCTTCCCCGAATCGAAGACGCCGCTAGCAGCCTGTTGCGCTTGTAGGTTTTTATGGTTTTTTCGTTGAAAAAAGCCCAAAAAACCCCGATAAAGGGGCTGCGAGAAAACTTCGTTTTCTGGCAGTTTCCGCCTGGCAGTTTCCGCCTGGCAGTTTGCAAGGTAAAAAATCGCCTTTTCAGGCGATTTTTGGAGGTTTTATGCGCGAAGCGCAACAAACTGCTAGGGACGGCGGATACAGCCTCTATGGAAAACCGGCCTGCCATGTGGTGAAAGAACGGTTTGCCGCCAGTTTTCCATGAAAGGACAAAGCGTTGCGGACGCCGATGTCTTTCCATGAGGCGAAGAGCGGCGTCCGGCGGCGATCCGCTGGTATAATCCAGCGCTGGAAACGCTCAAAGGCAACGACAACGACAACCGCCTTCAAGACCTTTCTTGCCCCCCCCCCCCCCAGCCGCCGGACGCGATAGCGCCCGTTGAATCCTTCCTATCGGCTGGAAAATCGCATGACCCGCATGGCGTTAAGAACCGCGATAAGGGCCACGCCTACATCGCCGAATACCGCTTCCCACATGGTAGCCATGCCCAGCGCGCCCATGACCAGGATAACACCCTTGACGGACAGGGCAAAGATGATGTTCTGCCAAACGATGTTCCGGGTTTTCCGGGCAATGCGGATGGCTCCGGCGATTTTTGAAGGCTCGTCGGTCATCAGCGCCACGTCCGCAGCTTCGATGGCCGCGTCGGAACCAACGCCGCCCATAGCGATGCCCACGTCAGCGCGGGCCAGCGCCGGCGCATCGTTGATGCCGTCCCCTACAAATACCAGTTTGCCGGAACCGGATTTTTGCTGTTCCAGGGTTTCAAGGCATTCAACCTTTTGGTGAGGGAGGAGTTCCGCGTACACCGTATCAAGGCCAATCTGGTTCGCTATGCTTTCGCCTACGGCCTTGCTGTCTCCGGTGAGCATGGCGATCCGCCGAACCCCGATGTTCCACAAGTCCTCAACCGCCTGTCGGCTGTCGGCTTTCAGTTCATCGGAAATAACGATGTACCCGGCGTAGGCGTTGTTCACCGCAAGGTAGACCACGGTTCCTGATTCTTCCATAGGCGGAAAGGCGATATTTGCGGCCTCAAGGAGTTTGGCGTTTCCCGCCAGTACCGTATCTTCCCCGACACGGACGGAGACCCCCTTCCCGGCGATCTCCTCATACGGGCCTATAACCCCGGACTCAAGCTCCTTTTTGCAGGCGGCGCTGTATGCGTTCCTGATTGAAAGGGCTATAGGGTGATTGGAGGCGGATTCCGCATGGGCGGCGTAATAGAGCAGTTTTTCTTCCATAAGCGCCCCCGCCGGGACAATTTTTGTTACGCTGAACACGCCTTTGGTCAGGGTTCCGGTCTTGTCAAAGACTACGGTATCTACTTTCGTAAGGGCTTCAAGGTAGTTGCTCCCCTTTATGAGGATGCCGTTCCGTGAAGCGCCGCCGATGCCGCCGAAAAAGCTTAAGGGTATGGAGATAACCAGGGCGCAGGGGCAGGAGACCACGAGAAACACCAGCGCCCGGTTGATCCATTCGGCCCAGGGGCCGACTCCCAAAAGCGGGGGCAGGGTGGCAATAAGCGCCGCCAGTCCTACTACCACCGGAGTGTAATAGCGGGAAAAGGTGGTGATAAAGTTTTCGGTAACGGACTTCTTGCTCCCCGCGTTTTGCACCAGGTTGAGGATTTTGGAAACCGTGGATTCTCCGAAGGCTTTACTGACCTCGATAGTGAGCAGCCCGCTCTTGTTGATCGAACCGGAAAGCACGGCGCTGCCCTTCTCCACGTCCCTAGGCAGGGATTCGCCTGTGAGGGCCGAGGTGTCCAGAGCGGAAAAGCCCTCCGTCACTACGCCATCCAGAGGAATTTTTTCACCGGGTTTCACCACGATAAGATCCCCGATGCGTATTGTTTCCGGGGACACCCGCCGGAGGCCGGAGGCGGTTTTGAGGTTGGCGTAATCGGGCCTGATGTCCATAAGCGCGGATATGGATTTGCGGGAGCGTCCCACGGCGTAATTCTGAAAGGCTTCGCCGATTTGGTAGAAGATCATCACCGCCGCGCCTTCTGGGTATTCGCCAATGGCAAAAGCCCCGATGGTGGCGATGCCCATAAGAAAATTCTCGTCGAATATTTCACCTTTAGTAATATTTTTTGCCGCCTTGATCAGCACTTCGCCGCCTACGAGGATGTAGCTTGCCAGAAAGACGGCAAGCCGCACGAGGGCCGGCAGCGCGATAGACGGAACCGATTCAAAAACCATACCCGCAACAAAGAGGGCCATGCCGAGGCCGAGGCTCCCGCGCCGGAGCCATGTTTTTACCGGAACGGAATCTTCTTTGTCTTTCGCCGCCGCTTTGTTCGGGAAAAGAACCATATCGCGCAGTTCGACACCCGGTTCAAGCCGTTTGATGAGCCCGCCGGCGCGGGCCATGATGTCGTCCCATTGCCCGGTGTTTTGCGCCTCAATGGTAAGTTTCTGTACAGAAAAATCAACCAGCGCCCGGCTTACCCCGTCCAGAGCGGCAACATGTTTTTCAATCTTTGCCGCGCATTTGGGGCAGCAGAGGTTGTCCAGAATGTACTCCCGTTTTACTGCCGCTTCCATACGCCCTCCTTGAGCTGATTCATAGGCATAGCGGACCGCGCAACGGAAAAATCCCTTTCGCCGATTCCCGCAATGCAACGAGAGCGGCGTATTTTTTCTAATATAGAGGTCGTTCTTCTCATATCAAACGCTCCTTACTAAAAATATAAACGCAATATACCATAGCGATAAAATATATAAAATATTGAACAATTGACAATATGTTCAACTGTTTGTGCAAAAAAAAACACCCTCCCCTCCTCCCACAGGAGATGATGAGAAGGTTCATTCGCTGACATGAGCCAAGCCTTGTGCAAAAATAGTTCCCACATGCTCGTCTTCCAGCGAATAGTAGACCACCTTGCCCTCGCGCCGATACTTCACGAGCCGCGTCTGCCTCAGCGTCCGCAACTGGTGGGAGATGGCGGACTTGCTCATGCCCAAGAGGGCCGCAATGTCGCAGACACACATTTCAGCCCGCAAAAGGGCGCAGAGGATTTTAACTCTGGTGGAATCGCTGAACACCTTAAATAGATCCGCAATGTCCAGCAAGAGTTCATCATCAGGCATTTTTTCTCTGACTGCGGACACCACTTCCTCATGAATTATGCTGCAATCAAGACTCTCAACATCTGGAGCGCCTTTCATGACACCTCCTTCTTAACAGTTGAACACATGAACATATATACTATACAAGAGTTCGTAATATATGTCAAGCGGTTTTTTGATTTTTTTATGCTTAGAGCCTTCAAAAACGCGAATTTTCATTCGGCGAATTTTCATTGGGTTGGTCTTGGAACTGCTGTCAAAGCGAAAGTTCGCGCTGTTCGTGTCAAAAAAAAGGCGCATCCGGTTGAATGCGCCTTTCTAGCAGGGGTAGGACTCGAACCTACGACCTTC
This sequence comes from Treponema sp., assembly GCA_031259035.1. Lineage (GTDB taxonomy): Bacteria > Spirochaetota > Spirochaetia > Treponematales > Breznakiellaceae > JAIRKH01. The sequence goes on from JAIRLZ010000308.1 coordinate 6,012, forward strand.
GGGTTATGAGCCCGACAAGCTTCCAACTGCTCTACCCTGCGATAAGTATATATGTATACTATACACAAATCGCAAAAAAGTCAAGGGGTTATGGACATTTTATACGAGGTTTTTCACCATAATTTTGAAAATTCTAAAATCATTGCGAAACCTCATACGCCTTCTATGCGCGTTGAAGCGCCGCAACGTTAATACTTGTATATCTCTGGTAAATATATTATATTATTAGTCATAAATTGGAGGCGTTATATGGACTGGCTGTATTCAGATACAGTGAAAGAGCATTTCACAAATCCCCGCAATGTGCTGTTTGGCGATGAAGCGGCGTTTCCAGCCGACGGGCGCGGGCTTACCGGCAACATCAAGTGCGGGGATCAGATGCTCATGCTGCTTAAAATAAAAGACGACGCGATTACCGACGTACGGTGGAAGACATATGGCTGCGCAAGCGCAATCGCGTCTACCAGTATGCTTTCGGAGATGATAAAGGGCATGGACATTGCCCAGGCGTACACTATTAAACCGGAAGATCTGGTTGAAAAACTGGGCGGTTTGCCCGAATACAAGATACACTGCTCCGTACTGGGTGACAAGGCGCTCCGCGCGGCTATCGACGACTATCTTGCCAAGACCGGCAGAGCGGGCATGTTTAAAGAAGCGGCGACCGAAATCTGCCGCTGCCTCGGCGTTACGGACAAGGATATAGAAAACGCATTCCACAATGGAGCGCGTTCATGGGAGCAGTTGCAGGAAGCGACCAAAATCGGTACCGTATGCGGCGGGTGCAAAAACAAGGCGTTGGAGTTGCTTCACGAATTTGAACATATTTATGGAAAATGAAGGCAAAAACGCGGGTGGTTTTTGATTTTCCCATTGTAACCATTTGTAAAAATCAGTATTATAGTTTATAAAAAGAGAAATCTCCAAAAACGTGAACCCGCGTTGGGATGCGTATATCACGCGGGACGGGGCGTTGACGGTTTTTGGAAGTTTTCACAACCATACCAGCAAACAGGAGAGTTCATATGGAATTGATGAAAAAGTTGTCTTCAAAAAATATTTTTGTGTTCAGTCTTGTGCTAATAGGCGTTCTGTTTGGATTTTTGTTGGCCTTCTTTTCTTTCTCGTATTGGAAGCCGAATATGAATATAACGGCTCAGGCGGAAGAAAGCAGGCCGGCTGTAATTCCGGCGGACGCGCTTTCTGTTGCGGAAGGGCTCCAGAACGCTTTCCGCTCCGTATCGGACAAGGCGTTGCCGAGCGTGGTGGAGATCAACACCGTATCAGTAACGAAACGGCAAACGCCGCGTTTCAACGGCATTCCATGGGATTTCTTTTTTGGTCCCGAAAACGGCGACGGCGATTCTTCGGAGGAGCGGGAATACCGCTCGCAGGGGCTTGGTTCCGGCATCATAGTCCGCCAGGACAAGGAAATGTATTATGTAATCACCAACAACCACGTGATTGACGGCGCGACTGAAATTTTCGTTGTTATGAGCACCGGCAAAGAGTACCCGGCCGCTCTTGTTGGGAAAGACGACCGCAAAGATATCGCGATGATTTCCTTTAAGACAACGGATTCTTGGCCTATCGCCGTGTTGGGCGATTCGGACGCGGTGAAAGTCGGAGACTGGGCGATTGCGGTGGGCAACCCGCTCGGCTATATGTCATCCGTTACGATGGGCATTGTGAGCGCGGTCGGACGCAGCGGAGGCCCGGGAAATAACATCAACGACTTC
>JAIRLZ010000014.1 GCA_031259035.1 Treponema sp.
ATAAGATCATTGTCGCCCTTACAATAAACGTTTGGTCTTTTGGGAGAATGTGTTTGATACAATAATTTCAGAACATCACCGAGGGGACGGAGTTCGACCCATCCGGAAGCGACATCGGCAGCATCCAGGGTCAGACAAAACTCACCCGCATCCCGTTCACCGCAGTGATGAACCGTGTCAATCTCAAACAATCCAAGCAAACTTGTTTGTCGTTTTCTATCGTTTCAGGGGGTAATAGGTCCGTACCTGGATATGCTTTTTCAGGAGATTTCCCGGTTTCATCCCGCTGACACCCTTGTTGGCGAGTTTTTTCCGGCCCTCTTTTAAGGCCCGGTCGATGGCGGCGGGGCTTATCCGCAGGAGTTTGGCCTTGACCTCCGCCATAATACGGAAAGGGGGGGCCATGCTTCAAAAAAGGGCATCTGTTCCCGGATGAGCGGGGGCAGGAGTTTCGGACCTTCGGTCCGACCGCACCGGTACCAGAAGAAGGCCCGGATAGTCCTGATGGAGGCAATCACCTCAATCCCGTAGACCGGTTTCCGTCCGCCCCCCTTCCACCGTTTGGCCGTTCCCGTTTTCAGTTTGACCGGCTTCCCGTCCGCCATGAGAAAGGTCCCTTTCCCCCATCCCGCAAGGAGCGCCAGAGCGTACTTCCGATGATAGCCGGTTAACCGGAGATACTCATCCAGGATACCGCTTTTCTTTTTCCGGTCTGCCTGCCGATACTGGAGAGCAACTCCCCGGTCAACGCCTTTTTCATGTTCAATGGCAACCCCATAGTGTCCTCCGATCCCTCCACCGGAAGAGTTTATTAGGGTAAGATTTTTACTTTGAGGCATGGTCTCTTTGGAGTTAGATTGTTTATGAGCCAATGCGCCCTCCGTGGTGAGACATTTCAAAAAGTAACCGAAAAGTCTTGGTAGGACATTATGAAAATGTAACTTTAGCTTTATGTATAGACCAAAGGTTGTCAACAGCCTCATTCAGGTTATATTGCAATTCCATCGGATTAAGAGTGGGACGTGTCGCGGTGAGGCAAGTCTTTTACCTCCTGCGGCAAAGCAGATTCTAAAAGCCTGCGGCGAGGCGTTTTCAGTTCTTTGCCGTAAGTCTTGATAATCTTTGAACCCGCCCTTGTTTTGCCCGGCGGTTTCTTGTTGGGTATGAAAAAGTTGGCAAGCGGGCAAAGGAATTCGCAAGCACGGTTCAGGGCGGCGAGTTCCGCGTCTGCGTCGTAACGCCAGCAGCCGCGCCGGACTTTCGCGCGAAGGCGTTGTTTTTCCGCTCCGCGTAACAGTCGCCGTTTTTGTGGCGGGGGCTGTGAGTGAACGGCGGGGTTTTAGCCGGCTTCCGCCAGCCGATGGCGTCATGATTGATGAACTCGGAGCCGCCGTCGCCGCGGGACGCAAGGATTTTGAATATACTGGTTTGGCATGCGGGGCGCGGTTTTTCGAGCGCCCGGCGGCGAGCCTTGTTGAGGAGGCCGAAGAGCCGAATCCATCCGGAAAACACGTCCGTGACGGTCAAAGCGAGGTTAAACCGCCCCGAATCGCGGTCTCCGCAGTGACGGCGGATTGCCATCCGTCCGTGTCCGTTTGGCAAAATCCGGGCGTTTTTGCCTCGTCTTCCGAGCAACGGGTTCCCACCGGCATTTGTTTGAGCGGGATTTCACGGGCGGTTTTCGCGCCGGATATGCCGCGAAGGCGCAACGCGCCCTTGGCGGGCTTGAGAGCGCGGCCTGTCTGCCGTCCCGAAATACGGAGCGGCCGCGCGCGGATTTCAGGCGTGATATGAAAATCCGGTTTCCGGCTGGAGAGGAGGGCGGCAATGTTTTGCCGTATAATCACGGACAGATGCGGCCCGAACGCGGGACCGCGTTTGCCGCCGTAAAACGCCCGTATCTTTTCAAGCGCCCCGGCAGTCTCCCCGGTGCAGACCGGCTTGCCCAGCCTGTTTTTTGGACGGGCTTTCTTCTCCGGCTTGAAAACGGCCGTTTTCCCGTTCGCTGTTTCCTGCGGCTTGCATGTCCTCTTTCTGAGACAGAAGCCGGACGGCATACTTCCGATGGCACCCGGTCAGCTTGACGAACTGGCCAGGCATGACCGTTTTGTTTTTCTTTCCGGCCTTACGGCACTCCACTTTGATTTCCCGCGTTACCGCTTTTTTCTCACTCATTTGTAACCCCATTCGGACGCCCTCCTTCGAGCGTCCTTATTATAATTTGGGTAACATTTTCAATTTGAGGCATCAACCATTTTCGGTAACATTTTTCATGAGGCAACGCGCCCCCTTGACAAAAATTTATAGGTTTGATATGCTGTAAAATATACACGGGCAATAGCGCAGTTGGTTAGCGTACAAGTCTGGGGGACTTGGGGTCCCCGGTTCAAATCCGGGTTGCCCGATTTATGGATAGTGCCGCGCCGCCTTTCAGCCATTTTCGGCTGAAAGGCGGCGTGTCTTTGGCATCCATACCGGTTCCCCGATGCGCCACTCAAATGAATAGCCGTCATTGCGAAGCGGGCGCAACGTAAGGTTCGCCACATAGCCGACGGTAAAAGAAAAAGACGCAGGCTGCACAGCAGGCCGCGTCTTTTCTTCTTCAGCGGTTTCCGCTGGCGCGCCGTTGCGCATCACAGCCTCCACAAGCAAGGGAACGACGCATGGTTCCACAACAACGCCGCGTGGAAATACGGCGTCCGCTTGAAACAAGCGCTCTGCCGGAACATCAAGCCGTTGACCTCCAAAAAAAATTCCGCCAAGCGCCGCCGTTTCCCAGTCTCCGGCAGTTACGATTCCCTTCCTCCCGTCCGCAAGCGTGTTTTTCCGCAATTGTACGGCGATTCGCTTGAGTTCATCTTTTGTCAAGGCATGTGAAAGAACAGCGAGAGGGCTTGCGACGGGAAAAGAAAACGCCCCATAAAAACCAAGCGAAAAAAGCGAACGTTTGACAGTCGCCACGCCTTTCCCGCAATCACGGTGGGGCATAAGCGCAAGAAAATTTTTTTCTTCCATATCTATCATATTGCATGTATCGTCAAAATCATGCTAAGATACAAGAGAGTATGCGGAACAAGATTTTCTTTCTATTTATTGTATTCTCATTAGCATGTTTTTCATCCTGTTCTTTCAAGAGGCGCGTAAGTTTCGCGGTTGACGCGGGAAACCTCTATGGGTATTCAAAGAAAAGCGCAGCAGGAATCATTCCGCTTGCAAAAGAGGGCAAGACGAAATTTTCCTTTGAGGAGCCGGCGTCAGTCCCTAGCAATTCTTCCCTTGAATTGGTCTACGCGGTACACGGTCAATTTAAAGGCGAAATTCTGTTTCATATAGAAGGCGCGGAAGCGGTCGACTGGGAGCTTCCCCTGGACGCATCTCTCATCACCGAACAAAAACCTGACAGCATACGCTTTGCGGCGCCGGTCAACGCCGCAAGCATCCAAAAATTCACCGTTTCTGTCTCCCGGCAAGGAAAAGCCTCCAAAGAAGAAGCGGATTCCTTCCTTGAGATAAAAGCCCTGCGCATCAAGAAACGCTGGTTCGGCTTCTCGTGGAAATCCTCTTCAGAAGGAAAGACGTTTCTGGCGACGCCTTTTGTCTGGCAGGATGACACCAAAACAGGCAATGAGTCGTGGTTCATTGATCCGCCTGAAGCGTTCAGAATCAAGGGAAATATCGAGCTTTCAGCCGCTTCTTTCTACGATTCTTCTGACTCAAGAACCGGCGGAGAGGACACCATCACGGTTGAGCCTGGCGGGATATTTTTTGAATGGACAGGACCACATCAACAAGGAAATTCGCTCTACGTACCGCCCGGCATGTTTCCCTCCAATCCGTATCCGCTCAGGGCAAGCGTTTCAAGCCGCATGGGAACGGTGAGATTGGAGGCGTCCCCAGAAAGGACATTCCCCCTTGCCCCCATTCCAGCGGATCCGGGCATAATACTCGCCTACCGGCAAGGCGAATGGCGGGACAGCCGTTACGAGGTTTTCCAGTGGCAGGGATTTCCATCCCTGCTTATCTTTGATACGGCGAATTACCGGGTGCAGGACAATCTTTTCAGACGGCTCGCGTTCTTTGTGGAAAAAGCCGGCTACCGCGGCAGGCTTGTTCCGGATCAGGAACTCGAAGGCCAGCATGGCTGGAATGCGCACGATTACCGCGCCGAAGACCTCGCGGCTTTTTTCGAACGCGCGGAAACAACGCATTTTCCGCTCTTAAAAGAAGAGTTGGAGCTGAAAGAAATACTTTTTGCAAACGGGATTCTGAAATGGGAAACGAACGAAAAGATACGCGCCGGCTCCGGGGCGATCATCTCCTTGTCAAGAGACTCTTCCGATGTTCTGCGCAAACAGTTTATGGCGCACGAAGG
>JAIRLZ010000127.1 GCA_031259035.1 Treponema sp.
CCTTCGGTTGTGTTGTTTGCGTTCTTTTTGTGGGAGCCTCTTATAGAAAGCCTGCGTCTGTCCCTGTACCAGACGCAGGGAATGAGGCTCATCAAATTTATTGGATTTAAGAATTTCAGCGATGTGTTTGATCACGCCGACTTCTGGCCCGCGCTGAGAAACACCTTTTTCTATACCTTTTGGTCGTTAATCATCGGATTTCTGGCGCCGATACTATTGGCGATTTTTATCAATGAAATCAGGCGGGGGAAATCCCTGTTTAAAATAGCCGTCTATATACCCAACATTGTTCCCGGACTTGCTATGGCGCTGATGTGGCGTTATATCTTCCGCCCGGGTGAAACGGGAATACTCAATATACTGCTTGGGTATGTGGGCGTTGAACCGCGGCAGTGGCTGACCAACGCCCGTTGGACTATCCCTCTTATCGTGGCGGCGCTTACATGGAAAGGCGCCGGAGCGACGACATTGCTGTACATCGCCGGGCTTCAAGGCGTAGACCCGGAACTGTACGAGGCCGCCATTATTGACGGCGCGGGCATCATAAAACGCATACGGTATATCACGCTTCCCTGCATCTATAACCTTGCGAGGACTTTGCTCATTTTGCAGGTTCTGGCCGTGTTCCAGATACTCTACGAACCCTTGGTAATGACCAACGGCGGACCGAACAACGCCTCAATTTCCATCATGCAGCTTGTCTTTAAATTCGCTTTTGAGCGTTTTGACTATCCCAAAGCAGCCGCGGTGTCGGTGATCATTTCCATCATCCTGATTATTCTGACGGCGCTGTATCTCAATATCAGCAAACGAAATGAAAATTAAAGGCGAGGAGCGTATAATAATGAAGAAAACAAAAAAAACTGGCGGCAATAACGGCATTATCAGAGATTTCGATTTCAAGCGGAGAAGCGTCCGCGTCTTTTATCTCATATTGTATAGCGTCGGGATTATCATCGCGTGTGTGGGAATAGCGCCGCTTATGTGGGTGGTCTTTTCCGGGTTTAAGGACATCCGGGAATTTGTGCGCGACGCGAAAATACTGCCGTCTGAGTTTAATCTGGATGTTTATAGTACTACATGGAAGCAGCTTGGTTTTGCGCGCTACTATGCCAATTCGCTCGTCTCCGTAGTGGGAAGCGTTGTGTGCGCGGTGTTCTTCAATGGGCTGCTCGGTTACGCCCTTTCAAAGATAAAGCCCGCGGGTTCAAAAGTGGTGTATATGCTGGTGATGTGGGGATTGCTTATCCCCACCACAACCAGCGTGGTTCCCCTCTTCATCAATATTACCCGCATCAGATTGACCGGTTCCTTTGCGCCGCTGTGGCTGAGTATGGGGGCGAGCGCGTTCTATGTAATTTTATTCAAGAATTTCTTTGACGAATTGCCCGTTTCGCTTATAGAGGCGGCGAAGATTGACGGCGCAAAAGACTTTACCATATTTGCAAAAATCGCCGTTCCATTGAGTCAGGCGATTATCATGGTCGTTGTTATGTACGCCATTAACGCCGCGTGGTCTGATTTTTTGCTTCCCTATCTTGTGCTGAATGGCAGCGGTTTTGAAACGGTGATGGTGCGATTGTTCCAGTTCAAAAACGGCAAATCAAACGATGTGGAGATACTGAGGGCGGTTGTGTTTGCGCTGGCGCCTCCCATCGTACTGTTCTTCATTTTCCAGAAACAGATCACTCAAGTTGCCCTACAGTCTGGCATCAAAGGATAACAGGAAATATAGTATGGCTAAATACGCGGATACGTATCTACTATGCGATCCCTGGCGGATTATAGAGGAAGGCTGGCACAGGGATCGTAATGTCGTATCGGAATCGATCTTCTCTTTGGGCAACGAATATATGGGCGTCCGTGGTTACGCGGAAGAAGGTTGTACCGCGGAAACGTTGCGGGGCAGTTATTTTAACGGCGTTTATGAGGAAGAAGACACCGCAGGCGCGGCGTACAAGGGCATCGTAACCAAAACGCATTTTATGGTGAACGCCGTTGACTGGCTGGCGGTACGCATAGCGGCGGACGGGGAAATCCTCGATATGGCTGTTTCACATATCGAAAATTTCCGCCGTATTCTGGATATGAAGCGCGGGCTTTTGACGCGGACGTTTGACTGGATCACCGCGTCCGGCGCGGACGTTCACATTTCGTTTGAGCGGGCGCTTAACATGGAAGCTGTTGAAGAAGCCTGGCAGCGCGTCAGCTTTGCCGGTGTTGGGGAAAAAAACGCCGATATTACCGTTGAAATGCTCAACAGTTTTAATACCGTTCACGGCAACGAGAAAAAGAACTGCTGGGAATTTGTAAAGCGTGAATGGACGGAAAGGTCCGCGGCGATACAGTGCCGTACCGCAAGAACAAAACAGCAGGTTTTTTCCGGTTTTTGCTGGAATGCAAGCGACGGCGCGCGATCCCGGCGGCTGGAGGAAGAGAAATCCGCCGGCTTTTCTTTCTCTTTTACGCTTGAAAAGGACGGCGGAATATGGATTGAGAAACGGATATACAATGTCGCGGACAAACAGCGCGGAGCGGCGAGCGATCCGGTATGGGATCGCGGCATACACGCGCTTATGGAAGCGGAAAAAGACGGAGCGCGGTTTGACGCCGCTCTCGCAAGGCAGGAAACGTACTGGCGTTCCATCTGGAATGATGTCGATATACGCATCGAAGGGGATGAAGCGAATCAGCAGGGAATACGCTTCTGCATCTTTCAGATGTACCAAGCGTATCATGGGTACGATTCGCGCAACAATATCGGCGCAAAAGGACTTACCGGGGAAGCGTACAATGGACACACATTCTGGGATACGGAAACGTACTGCCTGCCCTTCTATCTGTTTTCAAACCTTCGGGCCGCGAGGAATCTTTTGGATTACCGCTACGCCACGCTTCAACAGGCGCGGAACAGGGCAAAACAGCTTGACTGTACCGGAGCCTGCTATCCCGTCGCGACGCTTAATGGGGAAGAGGGCTGCAATCTCTGGCAACACGCCAGCCTGCAATTTCAGTCTTCCACCGCCGTCGCCTACGGCATAGCCCACTACGTACGTATTTCCGGCGACCGTGTTTTTCTGTATAAGCGCGGAGCGGAAATGCTTGTGGAAATAAGCCGGTTCCTCTATTCGCGCGGTTCGTGGAACAATGACGAATCAGGCTTCGGCTTCTACGCGGTGATGGGACCCGATGAATTCCACATGATGGTAAACAATAACTGCTATACCAACTTCATGGCGAAAAAGACGTTTGAATACACGGAAGAAGCGCTGCGTGAAATGGAAAAAACCGCTTATGAAGAATACGCCGCGCTTGCGTCGGCCATCTCCATCACCGCGGAAGAGCGGCGGAAGTTTGCCCGTTGCGCGGAAAAGATGATAATTCTTTATGATGACGACACAAAACTCTTTGAACAGCATGAAGGTTACTTCGGACTTCCCCATATTGAGGTGAAAAATATTCCGGCTGCGGACTTTCCCCTGTATTATAACTGGTCGTATGACCGCATTTACCGAACAGACATGATTAAGCAGCCCGATGTACTGATGTTCCTTTTTTTGTATAATCAGGATTTCTCTTTTGAAGTGAAAAAACAAAACTATGAGTTTTACGAACCGCATACCATTCATGAATCAAGTTTGTCTCCATCAATACATTCGGTGTTCGCGTCTGAGCTTGGCGAAGATGATGAGGCGTTCCGGTTTTTTAGTTTCGCCACGAGGATGGATCTTGACAATTACAACCGGAACACCGCCGAAGGACTCCACACGACCAGCAACGCCGCGGCGTGGGTAAACATCGTGTACGGTTTCGGCGGACTGAGGAGCGACAAGGAAGAACTTGTCTGCAATCCTGTTTGTCCGCGATGGTGGAAGTCCTACGAATTCAGAATCCACTACCGCGGCGCCGGCATTCGGGTTACGGTAGAACAAAAGAGCGTGCGTTTTTCCGCCGCCGGCGCTGTCAATGAAAAAATTCCCATCATCGTATATGGGAGACGGCGCCTTTTGGACGGCGCTGATCTGGTTGTAACACGGGAGGAGCGATGTACCGGCTCGGCGAATGGGACATCATAGATGACGGCGCAAGCGCCGGCGCAATGCTTGAGAACGGCGTCCGCCTCTTTACCGGCAATGGCTATCTTGGACGCCGGGGCGTTCCCGACGACGCGGGTCCGGAAGCCATGCCCGCCACCATTTTAAGCGGGCTATACGACAAGCGGGGAGATCTCTGGCGCGAGCCGGTAAACGCGCCCGACCCATTGTATACTGCGGTGTCGCTGTACGGCTCGCCGCGTCTATTGATACAGGACGCTCTTTCCCATGAGCAATCTCTGAACTTCCGCTATGGCATTTACTCGCGCAAGACGGTCTGGCGCGATAAAACGAGCGGAGCGGCGTTAACCGTACATGCCGAACGTTTCGCCGACATGGCCGATGTACACCGGATTTGCGTCAGGTACACGTTTTCCGCCGACAAGCCGCTTATGATAACCGTTAAAACCGGAATCAACTGCGCGGTCCGCGATCTCAACGGCCCGCATCTGGGCGCTTTTGTCCGTTCTGAAAAAAATGAGAATCAATTGAGCGTACTGATCGTTGACTGTGAAACGCTTGAAAAGCATATCCCGCTGGAAACGGCTTCCGTAGTCGCGTGGTCAGCTAACGCTGTTTTTTCCCTTGAAGACATTGAAAACAATGAGAGCGGCATATTCCGCTTGTATACAGGTGAACTGGACGGTAAAAACACGGTCGAGTGTCGCGTCTACGGCGCTTTTTACACCGGACTGGACGCCGCCTTTCCGGCGGTTGGCAATGCGGAAGATTCCGCTATAAAAGCGGCCTATTCCGGGTGGGACGCGGCGCTTCGCGCCCATAAAACGCGCTGGGACGCCATCTGGTTCAGCGGGGACGTAGTGATTGAAGGCGATGACTACGCGAGACGCTGTTTGCGTTACAGTCTCTATCATTTGCAGTGTATAGCTCCCCGGCACGGGAAGGCGCTGTCGATACCAGCGCGGGGGCTTTCGGGACAGACCTATAAAGGAGCTGTTTTCTGGGACACGGAAATGTTCATCGCCCCGTACTTTCTGGCGACAGAACCTGAACTGGCGGCGCAGTTTATCCGCTACCGCATACGGACGCTGCCGGGGGCGAAACGGAAGGCCGCCGAATACGGTTTTCGGGGGGCGTTTTACGCATGGGAAAGCCAAGAGTCAGGGGATGACGCCTGCTCCGATTTCAACGTCACCGATGTTTTTACAGGACGCCCTGTACGGACGTATTTCAGGGACAAGCAGATACACATCAGCGCGGACATTGTATGGGCTGTCAAGCGATACATTGATGCGACTGGCGACGCCGGCATACTCAAGGAAGGGGCGTTGGAGATGATATATGAGTGCGCCCGTTTCTTTGTGTCATATCTCTATTATTCGCCGGAACGCAAGCGTTACGAAGTCCTTGATGTGGTAGGTCCCGATGAATACCATGAACGGGTGAATAACAACGCTTTTACCAACCGCATGATACAAGCGGTTTTTGACGCCGCGCTTGAATATACCGAATATTTCCGGCTGCGCGGCGCGGATTTTGTTGACGATCTTATCAAAAAGCTGAGTTTTGAGGACGATCTCGCTTTCATACAGAAAGTACAAAAAGAATTCTATATGCCGCAGCCCGATGAAAGGGGAATTATCGAACAGTTTGACCGGTATTTCAAGCTGGAAGATTGTACGCTGGATACGGCGCGCTCCCGTCTCAAAGACCCGAAAGAGTATTGGGGCTGTGGAAACGGGGTGGCGTCTTCCACGCAGATTATCAAGCAGGCCGATGTCGTCGCCATGCTTGCGCTGTTCAAAGAGGAATATACAGAAGCGGTGAGAAAAGCTAATCTTGACTATTACGAGCCGCGCACCGAACATGGCTCCAGTCTTTCCGCCTGCATGTATGCGCTGCTTTCCTGCGACACGGGCGCTAGCGATTGGGCGTACCCTTTTTTCATTACGTCAGCCGGAATCGATATTACCGGAAAGGGCAAACACTTTGCCGGTCTTATCTATATAGGCGGCGCTCACCCCGCGGCAAGCGGCGGGGCGTGGATGGTTGCGGCGCAGGGATTCTGCGGGTTTTCGATAGAAAAGTCCGGGATAAGCGTCAAACCCCGCCTGCCTTCATCATGGGAAAAAGTTACATTCCGTGTATATCACCGAGGCGTCCTCAATGAGGTTGCGGTAACGAAGACCGGATGTTCCATAAGACCAGCGGATTCAGCGGACAAAGACTGTTTCGGTTTGCATACGCCCATACAGGGAGCCATATTTGATTTGGACGGCGTTCTTGTTGATACGGCGAAGCGCCACTATCTTGCGTGGAAACGCCTTGCCGACGAGTTGGGCGTTCCTTTTTCCGAAAAAGAGAATGAGCGCTTCAAAGGAGTGAGCCGGGCGCGTTGCATGGAAATCCTCGCGGAAACCGGAAATCTGAAATTAAGCGAGAGGGAGAGGGAGCAAGCGTCCTCAAAGAAAAACAGATGGTACGCCGAATATGTATATGCGCTTGATGAAAACGCTCTGCTTCCCGGCGCCCGCGATTATCTTGTCTTTCTCAAACGGCGCGGCGTCAAAATCGCGCTCGGCTCCGCCAGCAAGAACGCTTCCTTGATACTGCGGCATCTGCATATTGATCATCTTTTTGACGCGGTAATTGACGGAAACGCGGTGGACAAGGCGAAGCCCGACCCGGAAGTCTTTGTGAAAGCGGCTTTGGCGCTCAATGTGCCGCCCGAATCTTGCGTGGTTTTTGAAGATGCGCTCGCTGGTATAGATGCGGCCAAGCGTGGCGGCATGAAAACCATCGCTGTGGGAACAAAAGAATCCCTCCCCGGCGCGGATACATACATACACTCGTTGCGTGATATGCTGAATTGAGGAATGAGAACGGCGCGGCAAGGCGGACGCCATAACCATCCGCTTTGTTCCAACATGAATCGCTTTGTCGCAAGCCGTCCCATAAAACCGGAATCTGGCGTCTCAAATCCAGCGCAGATAGAGTGGCTCCGCTTGTTTTCCCAAATCCACGGCATCGCGCAAAACCGCGCTCAGTCCGGTTCATTTCATACATTTATGTATGACGTTGTTTACAATTATGTATGATATTGGCGTAAAACAAGCGGAAAAGCCAGCGAAAGCGGCTTTTTTTTGGCATGTTTTTTGCTTTCTTTAAGAAAGGGTATTTCGCAAGCGCGTCAATTCCTATTGACACAACGTTTATTTGTGTATACTCTATAAACATACTAAGGGAATGAAAAAATTCCTTAAAAAGAGGTGAACATGAGAAAAAGAGTCCTTATGAAAGCTGTTTTGCTGGCGGCGGTGGCGTGCGCATTTTCCGTGGCGTGTTCCAAGGAACAAACAATCAAGATTGGATTCAGCATCCCGTTGACCGGCGATTCTCCGAAAATCGGCGAGGGCGCGAAGTTTTCCGGCGAGCTTGTCAAAAACGCTATAAATGAGGCGGGCGGACTTGATGTCAAAGGCAAAAAGTACAAACTGGAATTCGTGTATGTTGACAATGAGTTGAAACCGGAGTCCGCGGTGCAGTCCGGATTGCGGCTCATTGAGCAGGACAAAGCGCTTGCCATTGTGGGTCCCTGCGGTTCGGGACGGGCGATTCCCGGCGGGCAGGTCGCCAATGAAAACCGCACCCCGATGGTTTCTCCCTGGGCGACCAATCCGGCGGTCACCTTGGACAGACCCTATGTGTTTCGCGCATGCATCCTCGATCCGGTTCAGGCGCCCGCCGCGGTCAAATTCGCTCAGAACGAGTTCCCGTCGATTGCCAGCGCCGCGATTCTCTACAATATTGAAGACGACTATTCCAAAGGGTTGGCGGGTTATTTCCGTGACAGTTGGGAAAGGGCGGGCGGCGTCATAACCAATTTTGAAAGTTTCGGACAAAAAGATCAGGATTTCGCGGTACAGTTGACGCGGATCATCAATTCCGGCGCCGAGTTGTTGTATTTGCCTAATTACTACAACCACGTCGCTCTCATCGTTTCCCAAGCGAAAGATCTCGGCTGGGGCGACAAGCCGGTGTTGGGCAGCGATTCGTGGGGATCCGCGGATCTTTGGTCGCTTTCAAAAGGCTTGGTGAAAGGCTATTTCTTCACCACCCACTATGCGGCGGCGGGCGCGGTCGGCTCAACGAAAGAGTTTATCGACAAGTATAAGGCGACGTACGGCTATGTGCCCGATGACGTGGCGGCTCTTACCTACGATTCAGTCAACATCATTCTTGAGGCCATCAAAACTGCTGGCTTGACCGGCGATCTTGCGAAAGATCGGGACGCAATCAGGGATGCGATAGCCGCTATGAAGGATTTCCCCGGCATCACCGGCACGATGAGCTTTGACGCAAACGGCGATCCCGCAAAGCCGGCTGTTGTGGTCAGGGTGAACGATGCGGGCGAGTTTGAATACGTAACGTCCCTGTAACCCAAACATGATGCTGTTCCAACAGGAACAGCATCATCAATAAATAGCCGTACACATCGCCTGAAAACATGTAAAATGCGGAAGACATTGAATTGATATAGGAAAGCCATGATATCGATACTATTGCAGAATGTGTTTAGCGCCCTCCAGTGGGGCAGTTTTTATTCGATGATCGCGTTGGGGTACTGTCTTGTATACGGGGTGCTTAGACTCATCAACTTTGCCCACGGCGATATTTTTATGACCGCGTGTTACATCGCCTTTTTTATTACGGCGGGGCTGTTAGGCGCGTTTGGCGGGCAGAATCCGCTGATTTTTGCGTTGACGCTGGCGCTTACCATGACGGCGACGGCGCTCCTCGGCGTCACCATAGAGCGCGTTGCGTACCGTCCGCTGCGGCGCAAGGGCGTGAACCGGCTGTACGTGGTTATCACCGCCTTGATGGTCGGCTTTATCCTTGAAAACGGCAATTTGGCCTTTCTGGGAGCGAGTTCCCGGACGTTCCCCGATATACTTGACAAACGCATTTGGCAGATCGGTCCGGTCGCGCTCACCAATCTGAAGGTGTTGGTTATCATTGCGGCGTTCGCCGTGTATGGGCTGCTGGAGTTCATTGTCAGAAAGACCGTGTTCGGTATGGCGATGCGGGCGATATCCTACGATAAATTCGCCATACCCCTGATGGGAATTCCGGTAAACGCAATCATCACCTTTACGTTTGCGCTGGGTTCCGGTTTAGCTGCGGTGGCGGGCATATTGTACGGCATGTCCTACCCGGTGCTCGATCCAT
>JAIRLZ010000132.1 GCA_031259035.1 Treponema sp.
CGCCGCAGCCGCCGCACGCGCCGGAGAATTCAAAGAGCGGGCGTTTGAACGCAAGCCCCTTAAAGGTTGCGAGGTTCAATGTCGCGGGATCGGTTTCAGGGAGACTCAGGAAATAGTCCCACGCCGCGACCTGTTCCGCATGGTACGCGGGATCGTCAGCGTAGGGTCTGAAGGCCAACGCTTTTTTCGCGGGATCCGTCGCTTTGGCGTTGATCGGACATGCGTTGATGCAGAGTCCGCAGTCCATGCAGTCTTCCGCGGAAATCATCAGGGCGACCTTCTCGTTCACGTCCGCTTTTGGCTTAATCTCGGCGACTTTGAAGCCTGCGGGCGCTTTCGCCGCCAGATCGTTTGTGAGGCGTTTCATGCGGATGCAGGCGTGTGAACACACAAACGAGCATTTGCCGCACTGGATGCAGTTTTCTGGATGCCATTCCGGCACCCGCTCCGCGACGCCGCGTTTCTCGTACTGGGTCGTCGCCGTGGGAAACGTTCCATCTTCCGGAAGTTTCGACACGGGCAGCTTGTCGCCCTCTTGAACGGACATAGCGCCGAGCGTTTCCTGAATCCACGGGTCTTGCGCGGTGGCAAACGGCTTCTTGATATGGACATCGCCCTGTACGGAGGAGGGGCAGTTTACTTTTTCCACCGCGTCAAGCGCCATGTCGACCGTAGCATAGTTCTTCTGGACAACATCGTCGCCCTTCTTGCCATAGGATTTCTTGATGAATTTCTTCATATATTCAACGGCTTGCGCTTCCTCAAGTACGCCGGAAATCTTGAAGTAGGCCGCCTGCATGACCGTATTGATGCGGTTCCCCATGCCGGCTTTCAGCGCTATATTCGCCGCGTCTATCACATAAAACTTGAGCTTTTTGTCAATGATGCGTTTCTGCGCCTCGACCGGAATCTCTTTCCACACCTCAGCCGCGCCGAACGGGCTGTTGAGGAGGAAGACGCCCCCGTCTTTCGCATAGGCGAGCATGTCGTAGGTCTCCATATAGGAGAATTTATGACACGCGAGGAAGTCGGCTTTGGTGATGAGGTAGGGTCTGCGGATGGCTTTCCTGCCGAACCTGAGATGGGACACGGTAAAGCCGCCCGATTTTTTTGAGTCATAGGAGAAGTACGCCTGGGCTGAAAGCTCCGGTTTCGCGTCTCCAATGATCTTGATGGAATTCTTGTTCGCGCCGACCGTTCCGTCCGAACCGAGACCGTAGAACATCGCTTCGTTCATGCCTTCTTCGGCAAGCGTGAAATGCTCGTCGTAAGGAAGGCTCTTGCCCAGCACGTCGTCTTCAATGCCGACGACGAAGTTGCCGATTTTTTTGCCGGAAAGGTTGTCAAAGACGGCTTTTACATGGGCGGGCGTGAATTCCTTTGAACCCAAACCGTAGCGTCCGCCGAGAATGAGGGGCTGGGCTTTGAAAGGCGTCTCGCCCGCGCCGAGCATTTCTTCAATGGCGGTAACCACGTCTTCGTACAGCGGCTCTCCAAGAGAACCGGGTTCCTTGGTGCGGTCAAGCGCAGCGATTGCCCTGACCGTAGCGGGCAGGGCTTTTACAAAGAGCTTCGCGTCAAAGGGGCGGTAGAGGCGGACCTTCAGCACGCCGACTTTTTCGCCTGTGGATTCGAGATATTCAACGGTCTCCTCGCAGGTCTCCGCGCCGGAACCCATGATGATGATGACCTTCTCCGCGTCTTTCGCGCCGAAATAGTCGAACAAATGGTACTGCCTGCCGGTGAGTTCGGCGAATTTGTCCATTTCAGCCTGAACAATCGCCGGCGCCGCGAGGTAGTATTTGTTCACGCCTTCCCTGCTCTGGAAATAGGTGTCGGGATTCTGCGCGGTGCCGCGAATGGCGGGCTTTTCGGGCGTGAGGCCGCGCTTCCGGTGTTCCTGCACGAGTTCGTCGCTTATCAACGCCCTCATGGTTTCATGGGACACCTCCTCAACTTTCTGCAACTCGTGGGAAGTGCGGAAACCGTCAAAAAAGTGAAGAAACGGCACGCGGGAGCGGAGCGTTGACGAATGGGAGATGGTCGCCAGATCCATGACTTCCTGCACGCTGTTTGACGCTATCATAGCCCAGCCGGTCTGCCTGCACGCCATCACGTCCTGATGGTCGCCGAAAATGGAGAGCGAGCTTGCCGCGATTGCGCGCGCCGCGATATGGAACACGGTTGATGTCAGTTCGCCTGCGATCTTGTACATATTGGGGATCATCAGAAGCAGACCCTGCGAAGCGGTGAACGTGGAAGAAAGGGCGCCGGTCGTCAACGCGCCGTGAACCGCGCCGGCGGCTCCGGCCTCGGACTGCATTTCAACAACCTGCGGGATGGTTCCCCACAGGTTGTTCCGTCCCTGGGCGGAAAGCTCGTCGGCGACTTCCCCCATGGGGCTTGACGGGGTAATCGGATAAATGGCGATTACTTCACTCAGCGCGTGGGCGACTTGCCCGGCCGCGGTGTTTCCGTCGATCATGATCATGTTTTTTTCGGACATGGTTTCCTCGATAAAAAAGATTTGCTTACTATTATATAAAGTGTTTTCAAAAAATACAAGTTGGAGCCTTTCCCAAAACGCGCTGAGCGACAATTTTGGGAAAGCCGCCTTAGAGCCTGGTCAATATCTTTTCAGTAGCAGCGAGATAAACGCAAGAACCGTCATGTGCGGCGTGGCATGAATCTTTCGCTCGCGGTTCTTCCAAAGACGGCGAAATTTTTCCAGCCGCCCAAAGGTTCGCTCAACTGCCCGCCGTTTGGTCGGCGCCGCAAACCTATGAAGTTCATCGCGTTTCACCGCCTCTGCTTCAGCCCTTATAAGCGCCTTCACAGCCCGGGCGAAGTGTTCCCCCCTGTACCCCCATCGCACAGAACTTTCGCCACTTCCGGCAGGTTCGGCGCGCAACTGCGCAATGTTTCAACCGCTCCTTCGCGGTCTGTCACCTCCGCCGTCATCACCCGAACCGCATGAGGCAAGCCGCTGGCGTCAACGCCGAGGCGAATCTTTATCCCTGAAGTTCTTTCTCCGCGCCATACCCCCTTCTCCCCGGCGGCGCCGGTGTTTTTCACGCTCTTTGAATCCATGATTGCCTTGCTCGTTTTCCCTTCCCTCTCGCGCATGACACGCCCGGACAACGCCATCTCCCGCAACAAACTGCTAGAACGGCAGGTTCATTTTTATCCCCAATCTGAAACAAGGCAGTTCAACATAGATTATATCGCCTATGACCTGCTGTAAAAAGCCCTTGTCATTCATTCCTTTGGAAACAGAAGACTTATAGCCGTCTCTCAAGAAGTACATGGATGCGCCAACTTCAACAAACAATTTGAGGAAAGCCGGCGTCTCCCACTCGTAGCCGATATACAATGAAAGACTTGCCGGAGAGAAATCATCGAACCAGTCTTGCTGAAAATTACGCCACCACCATGATTTCCAATCGGCGTCTTCTTTTATTATGCGAGTGTAGTTTAGGCGGACTTGCAGGACGCCTTGTATGTACAGTTTCGGAATGTACGGCTCTTGCGTCTTAAAACGGTATCCTCCAGCCACGCCGGGCATGATGAGGGGAGCGGCGGTAAAACTCGTTTTCAAAGGCTCTTCATTGTTTTTGGGAAAAAAGCCAAACGCCTGTTGCTGCAAACCTACGCTGAAGAACCCGCCGCTATTTCTGAAATTACGGGTATACCAGAGTTCAGGAAAACACGCCTGAAAAACTCCTATATCAAAAGAAGAAGGATAAAATTTCTGCGTGGGAAGGGCAAGCTCATTTTTGTCTTTATCGGCAAAGAAAATGCCGGTGCGGGTGACGTATTTCTCATGCGACATTGTCCACTTGTAGACGCCGGGCAAGGGAAGCGCAAAACGTATGGAGCCGGATTCCGGGATGACTAACGCCTCATTGACGAATCCAGAGACGGTTGCGCCCGCAGGCGCGGAAAGGGTGAACAAAGGTTTGAGTATAGGCTTTATAAAATCGGCGAGATCGGTTTTGACGGGAAGCCAATAGTAAAGCAATAGATCGTCTTCCGTAGGAATCGCTTCGGTGAACGTCTTGTCCAGCGTATGCAGACTTGAAAAAAGATCCGTAAACGTATAGCGCGCCGTCACCATTCCGGTGGCAAGATCGCCCGACACGTAAATATCGGCGAAAACCGGTATATTGCGGCTGGCCGCTTCCGCAAGGGGATCGGCCGCTTCCGTTTCATTGTCATACCGGAAGATATGGGCGATATTATCCGCGCCGTTTAGGTGCGATTCTATTGAAAAAGCCCAAAATTCTTTGGAGGGAAAAACGCCGGCGTAGGAATCCCATACATAGACGCCGGCTTCGCTTGCAAGAAAATAAAAATCCTCGTCTATACGAAATCTATAGAGGATGTTGACGCTTCCGCTCAGATAGTCAGGGAGGCCGGCGTTGGCGGACGACGCCGGCGCCGTTGGACCGCCCGTTTTTTGCGCATTGACGGACGCGCTTGACAGCAAGAAAAAAAACAATAAAAGGACATCAACTCGTTTTACCATTTCAGCATCGCTCCAAAAGAAACGCACCATCCAAAATCAACGGCATCGCTTCCAAAGCTGTTTCTCGAATAGGTGAAAATCTCAGGCGCCCGGACTTCACTTATAATTGCAAAACGGGAAAAGTGGTATTCCACGCCAAACCACAGCGGATCGGCAAGGAAATTGGCGGCGCCGTCTACAAAAACAACTGACGCGCCGGTTCCCGCCAGCAAACGAAACGGGAATTTTCTATTCGGCAGGAGATACAAGCCTGTTCCAAAGCGGATTTCCTGATATAGGCGCCCCCTGTCAGGATTCAGGGGCGGCTTTTCTTGCCAAAGCGAATATCCGGCGTTGAAAAACCAACGATCAAGCGCCAAATAAAGACGATAGTTAAGACTCGCGCCGTACTTAAGCGGCGTTGCGGGAACGCCTCTGAGGTCGGTCATAAAGCCGGCGGCCTGCCGCGTCTTCTTGAGCGGTTTAGACAGGACGACCGGCTCTTTGGTGACGCCGGCGGAAAGCTCAAAAGGCTGCTCCCAATAGCCGCTTTTGACGGCTGTTCCAAAAACAGGCTTTCCTTCCACAAAAAGAAAAAGCGGCGCGGCAAGCTCTTTGTTTTTCACAACTCCTACGGAAACGCCGTCCGTATCGCCGAAAAAAACTTCTATGCCGTCTTCGGGCGCAATGAACTTTTGGGGGACGCTTACGGCTGTGTCTCCACTGAAATCGGATGTGTAGAAAGACTGCTGGTAATTCTGGATGAGTTTTTCCGCGGAACGGTCAATGGAAGCGTCGGTTAAAAGCCCGACGTAAAACGGCGTCCAGAACGTCTCGCTTGCCCTGATAAAGTTGTCAACCGCGTCATATACGGAGAAACGCCACGACAGGCGGTCGTTGCCGTACGTGGTGTATACGGCAATGGCCCAGCGGACATCCGCCTCCACGCAATGCCGTTGCAGTTCTCCGGATGAAAAATCGCCCGTCTCACTCCTGACATAGGGCAGCTTCACTTCTATACCCGCTTCATAAAACGCCGCGTCAACCGCATACGCCGCATAGTCAATGGCGCTGTACAACTCAGGCGGGACGTTTTCTCTTCCTTTATGATAAAAAACAAGAATAGCGAGTTGTTCGCGCGCTTCAACCGCGCCGGCTTCGCCCGTGATGATAGGGTCATCAACAACGGCTTCTTCAGCCACGGCTTTCACAGCCGGAAAAGAAAGCGTTGACAAACACAATAAACAGCCTGCCACAAAGTCTTTGATACGATGATTATTTTTCATTTTTCACGCATGATCTCCACACCGTCCCAATATTCGGGAGGCGGCTCTTTTATATACCGTTTGCAACGGTCGATATACCGATCCGAAGCGAGATCGTTGGGAAGCAAGTCCCCCACTTTTTCAAAAATCGCAAGGGATTCTCTGAAGTTCCGCTTATAGTATAATTGTATCGCATGTTCGTGCAATTTCCACGCTTTTTGCTCCACCGGCGTTATGCTCCGCCGCGCCGTCAGGATAGGCGCGCCCAGCGACTTTCCCTTCACCGCCACGCGGTCAATGGTTCTGCACGGGATCGCGCCTTGGACTTTTTTATATACGCTTTCAGAAAAAAGGAGCGGCTCCTTGTATATTTTGGTGAGACCTTCGAGGCGGGAGGCGAGGTTCACCGAATCGCCTATGACCGTGTAGTTCATCTTCCGTTCGCAGCCGATGTTTCCCACCGTAACAATGCCGTAATTGATGCCGATGCCGATGCGGAATTCCGGCGCGCCGAGTTCCGTCTGCGACTTATTGAACTCAGCCAGCGCATCGCTCATTTCAAGGCCGGCCAACACCGAGGAAAGGGCGTCGCTTTCACGCGCAACGGGCGCGCCGAAGATCGCCATGATGGCGTCGCCGATATATTTGTCCACAATGCCGTCTTTGTCCATGATGATGTTCACCATGATTTTAAAGTAACGGTTGAGCGAATTGACCAGATCGTCCGGCTGCATCTTTTCAGAAATGGTGGTGAAACTCCGTATATCCGAGAAGAGAATGGCGGTTTCGCGGTTTGTGCCGGTCAACATCTTTTCGGGATTGACAAATATTTCATCAATAACATCCGCAGGCACGTACAGTTGGAATACGGTTCTGATTTTTCGCTCGCGTCTTTGCGCCACCGCCGCGTCGAACGCATAATTTTTCATCTGCATATAGGCTATGTCCAAATTTTGAAGCATGATGTTAAAAGTATGGGAGAGATGCCCGATCTCGTCTTTGTAGTATACAGGAACCGTTTCAGCGAGCGTATTCTCTTCAATAATGCGCTTCATGGAAGAAACCACATTTTCTATGGGCATGGTGATGTAGTAGGCCATTATAAAGAGGAGCAGTACGCCGACTGTCAGGGCGCCAATCAATATGATGGCCGATGTTCTGAAAATCTGCGCAACCGGCCCGTAGAATTGACTCCGCTCTTCCGTAACGAACACCTGCCAATTGAAGGGTGAAAACGGCATGGTATAGGCCGCGCGTTCAACGCCATTGATTCGCATGAAAAGAAACCCGTTTTTCTCGACTTGGACGCTGGCGACAAGCGCAGCCGCTTCTTCCGGCGAAACGGTGAGATTGCCCGCCATAATACCGATCCGCGCATCCTCGTCAAGCGCAAAAATAGCCTCAGTGGGACTGCGGAGTATGCCGCGTGAGAAGTTTCCAACCGCCTCTCTCGCCGCCCATTCCATTGAGAGATTGCCAATCATGGTATTATCAACAAGGAGATTCCATTGTCCCTCGGCGTAACTTATAACTTCTTCGGTCTTGAATTGCAGAGAGCCAACCGCTATTTTATTGACCGCCGCCGCAGCCAGAAGATATGACGCCCCGCCCACCATCGCTACAGCAACCGTCAAAAGAGGGACGACAATAAAGAGTATTTTGGCCCTAATCTTCACAAAATCAGTATACAGCAAGCGCGCGATTTATACAAGGACGCATAAGAAATGCTAACAAAAAAATGCGGCGTCCTTTTTATGACGCGAACCTTCGCTTTTTAATGAAGAAAACCTCTAAAAACGCGAAGCCGCGGTTCGACAGCTTTTAGAGGTTTTCTTATCCCGGAACCTCTGGAAACTCAACCAGCGTTTCCCTGAAGAAAGCGAATCCGGAGACGCTTTTTCTCAATTTGATCTCGTGAGAAGCCGGGTTTTACACTTTTTTGTCCTCTTCTTTTTTCACGTCTTCCCCATCCTCCACGATTTTCGCTTCCGCGAAGGGAGCGGTATAGGGCATATAGGAGCGCACGTAAGAGACGGTCATGTCCAACCCCGCGTCGCGGAACCCGTTTTGTATATTTTTATACAATTCGGAATACACCGCCGGCACCTTCTGAATCGCCTTCGTGTATGCGTTTATCTCGTAATGCGCGTAGAAATCGTCAAGTTTTGTCTGAAGCACGAAGGGCATGGGATCAGGTTCAACGTACCGGGTCTTGAGCGCGGCCTCAATGAGGATCGAATGCACCGTCTGCCACGGCGTTGAGTAGCCGAAGGTGATGGTTACATGCAGGATAAGTCCATGATCGTTTTCGTTATCCGCGGAAAAATTGTAATTGGTGATGCTTGAAGTGAGTATCATGGAATTGGGGAAGGTGATGTATTCGTTTTTATGGGTGCGCAGCCGCGTCACCGTCGCGGATTTTTCCACCACAAACCCTATGATATTGCCGATCTGTATCCGGTCGCCCAGCTTGAATGGCCTCATATAGGTGACGACAATACCCGCCACCAGATTCCCGATGACGGAACTCGATCCCAGCGAGAACAGAATGCCTATGAATACGGAAACGCCCTTGAAAACATCGGATTCGGAATTGGGCAGGAGCGGGTATATGAGGATGATGGTGAAGGCGTATATCAATATCCGCAGTATGTTAAACGTAGGCTGCGCCCAATCCGCGTAAAAGCCAGGAAGAACGAGGCTGCCCTTTTGAATCTGGGTGATAAAAAACCGCAGCGCTTTCATCGCGTAATGAGCCATTATAAAAGTGATGATAATGGTTATCAGATTGGGGATATATCTGATGATGGCGACTCCCGTGTTTTTAAGCGGGGAAATGATGTAGCCGATCAATTTTGCCGCAACGCCGCGGGTTTGTTCAAAGATGCCGAATACTATAGGCAAGGTTAAATATACGACCAGCGCGTACACAACGTATTTGAATATCTTTACCAAGAAAAAGACGACGTTCGCTATTTGTTGTGAGTCAAAGAGGGTGTATTTCTTGATGACGATAGGCTTGATAACCACCCCGCTTTGTATTTTATTTTGCAGTTTTATGAATAGATGCCTGACCAGCCGTATCAGCAGTATCATAAGAATGATCACCGCGACGGCAATGCCGACTCTTATAAATATGTTTTTTCCTACGAGTTCGTTTACGACAGAAGAAACATCCGACTCAAGGGTTTCATCCGCCGCGTTTGTCTGGGCGAACAGCGCGGAAGATGAAAAAATAAAAAAAAACATGAAAACCGCTCGAATAGCACTCATATCTTGAATTATATACCCTTTGTCAGTAAGAAGCAAGCGTTTAAAAATATGGAGACGCGACCGGCGCCCTCGAAAGGGGCGCGATAAGTCCCCGCAGGATTCAAAAAAAACGGGAAGGGACCGCGGTTTTTTCTTGACAAAATCGCCACGCCGCGTCGTGCCGCGGAAGCGCGCGAGTCATCAGGCGTATATTTATGAAAAAGCGGGCGTTAGACCGCTTTTTCAGAAGCCAGCCTCAAAAACCGCAGGTTCGCGTCTTGAAACTGGCTCTACGTTTACAAATACGCCTTGAACCGCCGCTCAATGTCGGAAATGATTTTGTATTCAATGGCGTCAACCAACGCAATATGGCTTGCGTCAATGATGTCCGTTGAGACGCCCACGGTTGTCCATGTTTGCGCGCCATCTGTGGATTCGATAAGCACGCGGACTTTTGCAGCGGTCGCGTCTTTTCCGTCAATGACACGCACTTTATAATCTGTAAGCCGCACATGAGAGAGCTGCGGGTAAAAGCGTTTCAACGCGCCCCGCAGCGCCCCGTCAAGGGCGTTGACGGGGCCGTCGCCTTCCGCAGCCGCTATTTCCTGCTGTCCGTCAACCAGCACTTTCACCCAGGCGTGGCAGTACGCCGCAACGCCGCAGGCGGAGTGTTCGCTTACCACGCGGTAGTCCGCGATGGTGAACAGGGGCTGATATTTGCCGAGTTCCTGACGCGCCATAATTTCAAAACTGCCGTCCGCGCCTTCAAATTGCCAGCCTTCCGCCTCCAATGCCTTGAGTTTCGCGGCAAGCGCCGCGATTGCCGGATGATCTTTGGTGACGCTTGGGTCGATTTTCTTGACCCGCTCAGCTATAGCGGAACGCCCGCCAATTTCACTTATAAGGAAACGGCGGCTGTTTCCAACTGTATGCGGTTCAATGTGTTCAAAAGAGCGGCTGACTTTGAGAATGCCGTCCGCGTGCATGCCCGCCTTGTGCGAAAAAGCCGACGCGCCTATATAGGGCATGGAATCGGGAACCGCGACATTGGAAATTTCCGCCACCTTGCGCGTTATGGAGAAAAGCCGCTCCAGTTTGCCTTCCGCAATGCAACGGCGCTTGAGTTTCAGTTCTATGCCGGGAATGATTTCCGCAAGAGCCGCGTTGCCGCACCGTTCGCCGAAACCAAGGAGCGTTCCCTGTATGTGAGAACAGCCCGCTTTTATTGCCATGAGCGTGGACGCGGTCGCCATGCCGCCGTCGTTGTGCAGGTGTACGCCGAGCCTTGCGCGAAGCGAATTTCCGTTCTCCGTCTCCCGCGTTCCCTCTTCCAACGCCGCCAAAGTCTCTTTCACAACGCGGGCTATGTCGTCGGGGAAAGCGCCGCCATTGGTGTCGCACAGTACAAGCCGGTCAGCGCCAGACGCGAGGGCGGTTCTGAGGGTGGAAAGCGCATAGTGTGGACGCGCGGCGTAACCGTCAAAAAAATGCTCGGCGTCAAAGATGACGGTACGGTCGTTTTTTTTGAGAAATTCGATGGTTTCACCTATCATGGCGAGGTTTTCATCAAGACTGACGCGCAAGACTTCGGCGGAGTGGATGTCCCAGCTCTTGCCGAAAATCACCACAGCGTCCGTGTTTGCATCAAGAAGGCTCCGCACCTGCGCGTCTTCGGCGACTGACACGTCCTTCTTGCGGGTCGAGCCGAACGCGGCGAGTTCCGCATGTTCGAGCTTGAGTTTTGAAGCGAGCTGGAAGAATTCCATATCCTTGGGATTGCTGCCCGGATTTCCAGCTTCGATCCAGCGCACCCCGAGTTCATCCAGGGTCTGCGCTATGGCGAGTTTATCCTGTACGGAAAAACTAATGCCCTCGCCTTGCGCGCCATCCCGCAAGGTGGTGTCAAGGATTTCAATGTATGTGGTTTCTTTAATCGTATTCATAAGAAATAAGTGATGTTTCACACGCAACCGGAATTTCATCACGCGCCGCAGGATGATGGCGACCATTTTATATTATTGCGGCGAAGAAGACTTGAACTTCCATACCTCTCGGCACCAGCACCTCAAGCTGGCGTGTCTACCAATTCCACCATCGCCGCGCAATGGAAAGAGTATACTACAGACGCTCTTTTTTGTCAAGCCTTTTGTCAATAAATTGTCGTTAATACGTGATAAGCTCACCGCCTGTAATAATGGGGGAAACGTTCGCCCCCTCGGATATGGCAGGAGGCAGGAAGTACATGATGAGCGCGAAAGAGCTGGTCCGGCTGGTGGTAATTAAGGGCGCGATAGACG
>JAIRLZ010000149.1 GCA_031259035.1 Treponema sp.
GGACGAACCCACCTCGGCCCTTACCGGGGCGGAAGTGACGACCTTGTTTGCGGTGATTGAGGACCTAAAAAAGCACGGTGTTACGGTAATATACATCTCCCACCGCCTTGAGGAAATAATGCGTATAGGCGATTACATTACGATACTCCGGGACGGAAAATTCATCGCGGAGAAAAAAGTAAACGAAATAGATATTCCCTGGATCATCGACAAGATGACTGGCGGCCATAAAATAGAAAACGTATATACACGCCGAAAGATGGGCGATGATATTCTTGCCGTCAAAAATCTTTCGCTTAAAAAGAAAACAGGGGGATATATCGTTCAGGATGTGTCGTTTTCCCTAAAAGCCGGGGAAATACTCGGTCTTTACGGACTCCTCGGAGCGGGAAGAACGGAACTGCTTGAATGTCTTATCGGAGCGCAGAAAGACTACACCGGTACAATCAGCCTGAATGGAAAGACGCTTCGTTTGGAAAATGTAAACGGCCGCATCAAAGACGGTTTCGCTCTGATTCCGGAAGACCGGAAGACCCTGGGGATTTTCGGGAATATGGTCATTCTGGAAAACATGGTCATGTCCGCATTGTCCCGGTTTTGGAAGCGTCTTTTTCTGAATGAAAAAATAGAACAGGCGGCGGCGCAGGATATTGTCGAAGATCTTAACATCAAGCTGGCGGCTATCCTTGATTCCATCAACTCGCTTTCCGGCGGAAATCAGCAGAAGATAATCATAGGACGGAGCCTTCTCACCAACCCAAAAGTCCTGCTCATGGACGATCCTACCCGGGGCATAGATGTTGCCAGTAAATACGATGTCTACGAAATCTGCAAGAAATTTGCCGCTGAAGGCATAGGAATCATTTTTGTATCTTCGGAAATGCAGGAGATGCTTTCCATACCGGACAGGGTGCTTGTCCTTTCCCAGGGCAGAATTAAAGGTGAGTTTATACATGAACAGGTAACCGAAGAAAAGCTCGTCTCTGCTTCGGCAATCAATATCGAAAAAATGGAGGAAAACAGTGAAAAACAACCTGAAGCAGTTTAACTTTGTGGAAGCGGCAATGAAACTAAGGGCTTACATCGCCCTTCTTGTCCTGCTTGTCTTTTTCAGCATTACCAGCCCCAATTTTCTTACCCCTACAAGCCTTATCACTATGGTACGGCATATCGCCCTCAACGCGATTATTGCCATCGGCGCGACCTTTGTTATCCTTACCGGAGGCATTGACCTGTCGATAGGCTCGATTATCGGTTTCTGCGGAATGATCGCCGGCGGCTTCATCTACGAAGGAATCAACCTCGCGTTTCTCGGGATCACCGTTTATTTTTGGGCGCCCGTAATTATGATTGTTACGGTGATAATCGGCGTTCTCATCGGCCTTGTAAACGGAATTCTGGTTTCAAAATTCAATGTAACGGCTTTTATAGCGACTATGGGAACGATGTACATATTCCGGGGTTTTGCCTTGCTTCGTTCCCAGGGCAAAACCATTCCAATCCTACAGGGCAGGGCGGAACTTCGTAACACGGGTTTTCCTCTGCTTGGTTCCGGTACGTTTTTGGGAATTCCCTATAGTATTTTATTGATGATAATTCTCGTGGTAATTATGGTGTATATCGCGAAAAAAACGCCCTTTGGCCGCCGCGTGTACGCTGTCGGGGGAAACGAAAGCGCAGCCCGCCTCTCCGGTATTCAGGTTGCGAAAATAAAAACCATTGTCTATATGATAAGCGGGGGTTGCGCCGCAATTGTCGGCCTTATCATCAGTTCCGAACTGGTGGCGGCGCATCCGGCTACGGGTGAAAGTTACGAAATGAACGCCATTGCCGCTACGGTGCTCGGCGGCACATCTCTGGCCGGAGGGCGCGGTTCCATAGGCGGCGCGGTGTTGGGCGCTTTCGTCATCGGCATCCTCAACGACGGCATGGTAATGATGGGCGTCTCGTCGTTCTGGCAAACGGTTATCAAAGGCATTGTAATCATCTTGGCCGTTATTCTCGACCAATTGCAAAATCGCGGCCCGGGCATCAAAGGGAGATAAATCTTGGAAACAAACAGCAGTCTAAACTCGAAAGCAACCGAAATCAGGCGGATGATCCTGCGGATGATCACCAGAGCGAAAGGAGGCCATGTGGGTGCGTCCCTTTCCGAAGTGGACATCCTCACCGCCCTGTTCTTCCATACCCTGCGGCTTTCCCCGGAAAACAAGGACGATCCCGGTCGGGACAGGTTCGTACTGAGCAAGGGACACGCCTCCGAGGGGCTTTACTGCGCGCTGGCCGCGGCGGGCTTCTTTGACCCCGCCCTGTTGGACCGCTATCTGGCGGAGGACTGCCCGCTTACCGTCCATCCAACCAACCATGTGCCAGGCGTGGAGGCCAATACCGGGGCTTTGGGGCATGGCTTTTCGATTGCCGTGGGCATGGCTTTGGGGGCGAAAAAAGCCCGCCGTTCGTGCCGGGTCTTCGTCCTTACCGGGGACGGGGAACTCCAGGAGGGGACTAACTGGGAAGCGGCAATGGCCGCCGCGCATTTCAAGCTGGGGAACCTCGTCTGGATCATCGACAACAACGGCCTCCAGCTTACCAGCACGGTGCGGGATACTATGGAAATTGAGCCGCTGGGAGACAAGCTGCGGGCATTCGGCTTCGACACCCGCCGCGTTGACGGCAACGACGCCGAAAAAGTCGCCGCCATGCTTGACACGCTGGACTATGAAGGCGGCGTTCCCCACGCTGTCATCGCCAAAACCGTCAAGGGAAAGGGTGTGTCTTTTATGGAGAATATTCCGGAATGGCACCACCGCATCCCCACGGAAGAGGAGTGCGAAAAAGCCCTGCGGGAGCTTGCGTCATGAGCAAAACAGGCAGTAGAACAGACCTTCGTGAAAAACAGATCGAAACTCTCATCCGCCTTAAAGACGAGGGTTTGGACATCATCTATCTGGTGAGCGATTCGGCAAGCACCAGCAAGGTAAAGCCCTTTCTCGCCCGTTTCCCCGAATCAGTGGTAAACGTGGGCATCGCCGAGCAGAACCTTGTCGGCGTGGCCGCCGGACTTGCCAACATGGGCTTCATCCCCTTTACTGGAAACGCCGCGCCCTTCCTCATCAGCCGTTCCGCCGAGCAGATCAAGGTGGACGTGGGCTATTCACACGCCAACGTCAAGCTGAACGGTATGCACGCCGGGTTCAGTTATGGGCTTGACGGAATAACCCACCACGAGGTGAACGACATCAGCGTCATGCGCGGCTGTCCGCCGCTTACGATTTTCGCCCCCTGCGACGGCCGGGAATGCGCCCGCATGACCGAATACGCCGCCCGAACCCAGGGTCCTTTTTACATAAGCCTCAATTCCGGGAGCTTCCCAGACATCACGGACGAAGACGCTCACTGGACTCCGGGAAATCCAGTACAGGTTGCCGCCGGACATGACCTTACCGTTATATGCCTGGGAACTGCGGTACACGACGCCCTGGAAGCGGCGGCCACGCTCAAAAATCGCTTTGCTATGGATATGTTCGCGCTCAGTTCCATCCGTCCGCTCGCAGGAGACAGGCTTGCGGACTCTGTGCGGAAAACCGGGCGCGTCCTGACCGTGGAACAACATTCGACTCACGGCGGCTGCGGCAGCCTTGTCGCCGAGCTGATCGCGGAAAAGGGCATGAACGCGCGGCTTCTGCGTCTCGGCGTTCCGGAGGGAAGCTACACAAAGAACACCTCCTCCACCTTTAACAAGCGCTTTTTCGGTCTTGACGCCCCCGGGATAATCCGCGCCATAGATGATCTGGTAAAACTCACGTGAATTTGTTGCGTCGGCGCCATATTTCAAATGCGGCGCGTTCCGTTCCGCAGCTTTTCGCAGGGGAACATGCTTGCGGACTCCATGCGGAATTTATGTGGAGAATCGCGCGGACTTTGACCGTAGAGCGACATTCAACTCTCGGCGGTTGCGGCAGTTTTGTAGTCGGGGCAACATGCGCCACAGAATATCTGGTAAAACTCACGAGAATTTGCTATACTGACATTATGTTTCAAAAACAGAGACGGGAAAAAATTCTGGCGTTGCTTCGGGAAAACGGCAGTTGCAGGGTGCAGGAGTTAAGCGCCCTCTTTAAGGTGTCGGAGCCGACGATTCGCCATGATCTGGAAACCCTTGAAAAAACTCATTACATCACCCGGCAGCATGGAGGCGCTTTCATAGCGGATTTTTCCTCTTTCACCGACAAGCTGACGCTTGAGCATACGGAATATATGGAGGAAAAACGAAGGATAGGCGTAAAGGCGTCCGAATTCATCAAGTCCGGTGACAGCGTCATCCTTGATTCCGGCACCACCTTGACCGAGCTTGCCAAATGCATCGTTGACCGGAAGAATCTCAATATAATCACCTCGTCCATCAACATCACCCTTATTCTCGGGGCGGAACCCAGCAATCATATTATGCTTACCGGCGGGGAACTCAAGGCGCCGACCCTTTCGGTGACTGGTGAAAAAGCGGCGGACATATTCAAGGACATTTACGTCGAAAAACTCTTCCTTGCCACTGGCGGCTTTTCTCTCACCGCAGGTCTCACTTATCCGGGTATCTCGGACAT
>JAIRLZ010000169.1 GCA_031259035.1 Treponema sp.
CGAGCCGTTTTTTTTCTTCGTTAAAATCAAGCGATTTTTTAGGCTCTGAAGAAGAAAGTATGCTGGAAGCGGGCGTTGCGACGTTCAGATTCTTTGCGTAATTGTTTGCGGTAAATCCGGTGATCTCCACTCCATCTTTGGCAAAAAGACCTAATATGCCTCCAATGCGAATGTTTTTGTGATAAAGAATTGTCACCCTTTCACCGTATTTCATCCTGATTTTATTGAGGCATTCTGTATAATTCAACGCTTGTTCAACAAAATACTCCATTTTTCCCCTCCCCAAATCTTTTTTGACGGATTACGCAGGCATGTCACCGCCCTGAAAAGCGGGACGGTGTATTTCCTCCGCTCAAACCCTCCCTATGTAAAACTGCCCGCCGTCCGCAACGCGGCTAAGAACCGCAACGCGCGCCGGACGCGGACTATTAAACCTCCCCGTATAAAGGAGTTTATATCACATCAATAAAAAAATCAACAGATCGTTTTTGTATAGTTGAGGCTGTTCCACAACGCGCCCAGCGGCAGTTTTTGGAAGCTATCTCGCGCCGTTATAAAAACCGCGTCTTAAAACGCCGCTTTCAATAACAGGCTTTTCCATTTCCATTCAACCGGACCCCGTTTCACCCGCTCGGAAAGCATTTTTTTTATAGTGTAAAAGGCTTCATCGCCCAATTCCCGCGCAATGAACGCGCCCCAGCTTGATTTTTCCTTGTTGAACCATGCCGCCACGTCGCGCTCCATAAGGAGACGCTCTTCTTTTTGATCGATCTGCGTGATGGACACGGAGAAACCAGCTTCCGTGAACGCGGCTTCGAGCGTTTGAGCGTTCCAGAGCAGTTCCGGTTTGTTTCCCTCAGAGGTAAAAAACGCCCGCTCCGCTTCGGCGAGTTTTTCCACCATCTTTGGCGTTTCCGGCGCCTCCGCCGCTTTCGGCAGAATCCCTTCGATTTCCGCCTCAAGGATGGGGAAAATTTTTCCGCCGAGCGCGGGCGGGGATTGCAGGGCGACGACAACGCCTGTTGGGGCAAGCAGCTTGCGGCATTTTTGCGCAAACCCGGTGAAAGCCGCCGCGCCGCCGCCGGTCTGCCGCCACGGTTCGCGGGTCAGGATGTAATCAAACCGCGCACAGGAAAACGCGGCTTCGGCTTCGTCTGGAGAGGGGACGCCGCCTGCCCGTATGAGGGGGCGTTCGGTCTCGTCGAGGGTCGATGCGTAGCCGAGCAGGGCGGATTTCGCCGCTTCATCACGCACACAGGCCGCGGACAAGCCTTCCGGCGCGCGGCGGAGGGCTTCCCAAAGGAGGAGTCCGTCATCCGCGTGGGCGATAAGAATGCGGCTGTGGCGCTGAATCGAATATTGCCCCAGAATAAGATCCCTGTCCCGCAGGAGCAGGGCGCTTCTGCCGCCGGAAAGCCGCTTGAACCAGCCTTCCCTGCCCTTTGACACCGCCGACCATGTAAGCGCATCCTCGCGCGCGTCTCCGCGCTTGTCGCCGTCGAGTAAGACTGCGGCTTGAATTTCCCGCTTGCGAAGCGTTTCTTCCCGAATTTTGCCCTCGTAACCAATTGTTGACGGCGTGTAAAACGTTTTTCCCCGCAGTGTCGCGGGCAGGTACTGCTGCGCGACCCAATGATCGCGGTAGGCGTGCGGATACAGGTAGCCTTCTCCATGACCAAAACTCTCGCTGTCGCGGTTCGCGTCCCGCAGGTGGTTTGGCACTTCGGCGTGTTCCTTTTCGACTTCCTTCATGGCGTCAAAGAAAGCCAGCGTCGAGTTGGACTTGGGCGCGGTCGCCAGGTAGATGCAGGCGTGGGCGAGGGGAAAATTGCCTTCGGGAAAGCCGATGCGATCAAAAGCTTCAGCGCAGGAAACAACCACCGAAAGGGCGTGCGGATCGGCCAACCCTACGTCTTCGCTCGCCAAGATGATCATGCGCCTGAAAATAAAAGACGGGTCTTCCCCGGCTTTCACCATTTTCGCAAGCCAGTACAGCGCGGCGTCAGGGTCGCCGCCCCGCACGCTCTTGATAAACGCGCTGATGGCATCGAAATGATAGTCGCCGTCGCGGTCGTACAGCACGACCCGGCGCTGTATGCTCTGTTCCGCCGCTTCAAGGCTCACGTAAATTACGGCGCTTTCAGGAGGCGGCCACACGGACGGCGCGGTCTCAACGGCAAGCTCAAGCGCGTTGAGGAGACTCCGCGCATCTCCGCCGGCCACTTCCACGAGGTGATCCAACGCGCCTTCTTCAAACGTCACCCGCCACGCGCCGTAGCCGCGCTCTTTGTCCGCCACGGCGCGCCGCGCCGTTTCAAAAAGCCCTTCCTTGTCAAGGGATTTGAGTTGGAAAATGCGGCTCCGGCTTACCAAAGCGCGGTTCACCTCGAAGAACGGATTTTCAGTGGTCGCGCCGATAAGAATGATGACGCCATTTTCCACCCAGGGGAGAAGCGCGTCCTGTTGCGCCTTGTTCCACCGGTGAACCTCGTCCACAAAAAGAATCGTCCGCGTACCGTAGAGATTTCTGCGTTCGGTCGCCCGATCAACGGCTTCCCGCACATCTTTGATGCCGGAAAGCGCCGCATTGAGGCTTTCAAATGTGGATTTTGTGGTGTTGGCGATGACACGGGCGAGGCTAGTCTTGCCGGTTCCCGGCGGACCGTAAAAGATAAGCGAGGAAATTCTGTCCGCCTGAATAGCCCGGCGCAAAAGCCGGCCCTGCCCCACGATGTGATCCTGTCCGATGATGTCGTCCAACTCGCGGGGGCGCATACGGTCGGCAAGGGGGCCTGCGGCGCGATTCGCCGCGCTGAAAAGCTCGTTCAGCGGGACGCCTCATTCTTCGGCGTTCCAGACGTCGTTTCTGTATGACCAGAGTCCGTTTTTCATGGTGGAAGCGAAAAGCGTGTTGTCCGGCGCCTGATACAGGGATGTAGCGATGCGCAACCCCATCGTAGATGTATACCTGTCGGCGCTTGATACGGTGGAAACGTCGGAGACTCCGGGCGTTCTCAAATCAAGCGAATTGGCGTCTAAAGACTCGTCATCGCCAAGCGGGATTTCCCGGTAGCCGTTAATCGTTGAATAACTTTGGGACTGAATGCCTACAAGCAGGAGAGATTGTGCGGGATTATCCGGATTGCGCCATATTTCCATTGAACCTGAAAACGCGATGCTCTTATTCACTTCAGTGAAACCGGAGGAGTCACCGTAAAAAAGAGAGCCGTCCCCGGCGCTCGGACGCCTGCTGACCGCCACGATTCTATCGCCGACAGCGCGTATCCCGACAATGGGTTTGCCGGCGGTTCCGTCAACCGGCTCCCCAGACAAGCCCCCATCAAAGGTATAAACGCCTTTATTAACAACCGCCACATAGTATATCCCATCCATATACGCCGCGCCCTTTACTATGTCTTCTTTTGAAAGACCTGACAGCAGGGATTCGGAAGAAAAACTCTCGGCGCCTGTTTGGTAAGAAAACAACCCTTCTTCAGTTGAGGCGAATAGATACCCCCCATTAGCATCCCCCGCCCCGCATATGGTTTGTATAACGCCGCTTGCGTCAAAGCGAATCGGCTCCACATTCCAAGCGTCATCATCGTTCTTGACGTACACTTCCGTCTTACCGAGCGGATCTCCGGCAAGCGCATAGAGAGATTTCCCGTCAGTCACCAACTCCATAAGGTTCCTCCCGCCGGGCGAAGGTATGGCGGCGATCCATGCGCCCTCCTTGTTGTAACGATGAACGGACTTTCCGAACCGGCTCGCAACGTACATGATCTCATGCAGTTCGGCCATATTGGTGGGATTCCCCTTGACTCTCGGATCCTTTGGTTTCACTTCCTGATAAATCGCGTAAAATATCGGAGATTGATCGCAGGAAAAAAACAAAAAAGCGACAAGAACACCTGCCATAGCTCTAATTTTCATATCTCATACACCCTCAGATTTAGCCTTTTTCATCGAACGGAAAATTCGCGTTTTGAAAAAGGCCCATTCATCATCCTAAAAATGGAAACGCGCGGATAACGACACTTCAAGGAAGTGTCCGGTCATGTCCTTTCTGGATTCTTTTGTCCATTGAGGAATAAGCTGCCACCCGGCATTCAGACCGAAAGACCAATCCGGATTTAAACGGAAAAAAAAGGAAACCATAGGTTTCAGAAACAAGCCAAAATAATCGGTTTCAAGGTACTTCTGGGTGACTCCGCCGAGCATAAGGGAGACGGGGATCTCAAACCTCAGATTTTTAATGGAGAAGGTGAATTGATACCC
The DNA here is from genome assembly GCA_031259035.1 of Treponema sp. Lineage (GTDB taxonomy): Bacteria > Spirochaetota > Spirochaetia > Treponematales > Breznakiellaceae > JAIRKH01. Next base: position 4,279 of record JAIRLZ010000169.1, read on the forward strand.
CGCGCGTACGCCGAAAGGCACAATGTACAGCATGTTTTCGCCAATGGTTCCCGCAAACGCGCCGCCGGCTTCGCCGCCCACAAAAAAATGCGGGACAAGAAAGTAACTGTACGACAAATAGCCCCCTCCGCCCACATTTATATTCGTACCACCGTTTAGCGTGGTTCCGTTGCTGTTCGTGTAAAAAAGGGGAATGACGGACCCAAATGCAAAAGAAAACATCTGTTCGCCGCTTGAATACAAGGACGGCATTATGCCTTCATATTCATCGAACGGAATTTCCTCTTCGGCGTCTTCGTCCGATTCTTCTTCCTGGGCATATACGGTCATGCCGCGGCATAGACCGGAAAAAAACAACAAACCGCATAAAAACAAAAAGGCTTGAGCCTTCCTCATTGATTGACTCCTGTAAAAACTATACCATGACAACAAACAATGGTTTGCAATAGTTACGAGCGCTTTAAAAACATGAGGCTGTCTCAAAACCGCGCGTTTTGAAATTGGCTCACATGAAAACGCCTTTACCGCAAAGACAGAGTTGGAGTATACTATAAAAAGATGAAAATTACTAGACCGATACGGAAACCCGTTGTTATTATTCTTATGAAACGGATTTCATTTTTCTTTTTTGTGATGTGCGATCTCCTGCTCCTGCTCTATATGTTAGGCAATATGCAGAGTTTTATGGAAAAGACAGTGCGAATGACGCTCAATTTGCTGGTGGCAGCCGGCATTTTCCTTGCGTTCTCATCGGCGATTGGCATTTTTTGTACGTTATTGATGTTCGTTTCCGGCAGATTCCGTTATATCGGAGGCGTCGCCGCCTATGCGCTGCTGCTGCTTTTCGGCGTAATCGCGGCGGTTTTTTCATCATTCATTCTGATTTTGGCGGACGGATACGGATTATGAAAGCGCGAGCGGCGCAGACAAAACGTATTGTGATTTGTCGCCGGCGATTATGACCGGGAACATCGCAGCGCTTGACGCGAACCGCGCGAACTTTCGCTCTGACATGGAGCGGCAAGCCGGATTTTGCGGATAAACTTCTCCCCTTTTTCGCTTTACAACGCTCTATTGTGTGGTATACTTTTCCTATGAAAATCAACAAGAAACCTTTCGGAATGCTTTCCAATGGAAAGAAAATCGATCTTTATACGCTGTCGGCCGGAGAGCTTACGCTGTCTATCAGTACGCTGGGCGCGACGCTCACGTCTCTGTACGCGCCGTCCCGCAAAACCGGCGTTGCGGACATCCTCCTCGGCTACTCAACGTTGGGCGGCTATGCCGCGGATTCGGTGTTTCTCGGCGTTACCGTAGGACGCTTCGCAAACCGCATCGGCGGCGCGCGATTCACCATTGACGACAAAACCTACACTCTGTTCAAAAACGACGGGGAAAACTGCCTCCACGCGGGATTAAAAAACTTCGGCAGGCAGGTCTGGAGCGCGGAACCATACGAGGATAAAGGCGGGGTGTACGTCCGATTTGAGTTGAAAAGCCCGGCCTATGACGAAGGTTTTCCCGGAAATCTCAAAGCCGCGGTGAGTTATGGTCTCACCCAGTCAAACGAGATGACGGCCATCTACGAAGCCACGGTTGACGCCCCGTGTCCGGTGAATTTCACCAACCACGCCTACTTCAACCTTGCGGGCGAAGGGCGCGGCGATACGCTTTCCCACGAGTTGATCATCCATGCGTCCGAATACCTCCCTATTGATGAACAGAGCGTCCCGACCGGCGAGGTGGCGAAGGTGGAGCTTACACCCTTTGACTTCAGATTGTGGAAGCCAATCGGCATGGACATAGACAAAACGGCGGCTGGCGGGCAGGCCGGCTACGATCACTGCTATGTGGTAACCGGGATCCCGGGCAAACTACGTCCCGCAGCCGAGGTGTTTGAACGCGCGTCGGGCAGAATCATGCGCGTATTCACAACCCAGCCCGGCATCCAATTCTACAGCGGCAACTACCTGCATAACATAGCGGGAAAAACCGGCTCCGTATACAATAAACACGCCGGCTTCTGCCTTGAGACCCAGCATTTTCCGGATTCGCCGAACAAGCCCCAGTTCCCCTCATGCATCTACGGTCCCGATAGGAAGTATGTGGAAAAAGCGGCGTTCAAGTTTGACTGGTAGCCGCGGCGCCGCGCAGGCGGCTATGCCGATGGGATAGCCGTCAAGAGGGCGTACGCCTGCCGCGCCGTTTCAGTTGCGAGAAGCTCGTCGCGCAGGCGCTTGTCTTTGAAGCGGTTGCTAAAAAAAGACAAGGTCCGCAAATAGTACGTGTGCTGATTGTAGCACGCCGCAATCATAAACAGGAGTCGCACCGGTTCATCATCCAACGCCTGAAAATCAATAATGTCAGTGCGGCTTATGCCCACGGAAGCCACCAGATCCGTCACGGAAGCGAGCCGTACATGGGGAATGGCAATGCCCTTTCCTATGGCGGTGCTCATAAGCTCCTCGCGCTTTACTATTTCAGCTGTCAATTCTTGGCGGTTTTTTACTTGCGGGGCAAGGGCGAGGTTTTCCGCAAGCGCGGAAAGAGCGTCCCGCTTGGTTGAATAATCAAGAAAAATAATGCGGTCAGGAGAAATAATGGTCTCGACATGCACCACGTCTAATTTCTGCGGCTTGGCGGAAAGCCGGTCGTTGACCCACCGCTCTATATCAACGCGTTTAAATCGCCATATGGCGCCAATTTTTCCCGCCGGAATTTCGCCTTTCTGCGCCCAATCGTACACCGTGCGTTCTGAAACCCGCAAGTACTTCGCCACTTCTTCTATGGTTAGTATATCTCCCTCAGTCATTATAACCTCTTGGCGCCATAATACAACAAAACGCAGGAGATGTCAAGGAATGGAGGGCAATGCCGCCGCGTCCGGTAGCGCTCGCGTAGCGCCGTTCAGCGCCCCAGCCGCATCTTCGCGCTTTCCGCATGTCCTGCAAGCCCCTCGGCGCGGGCGATGGTCTCGGCGGCTTTCACGACCGGCGCATAGCCCGCGCCTTCGGTACAGCGCAGGGTGGTGACGGTTTTGAGGAAATGCCGCGCGGAAAGTCCGCCGGTGAAACGGGCGCAGCCTGATGTCGGCAACGTGTGATTCGTGCCGGCGCTGTAGTCGCCGAGCGCTTCGGCGGCTTTCTCGCCGATAAAGAGCGCCCCGTAATTTCTCAGGCGCGGGAGGAGGCGTTTGTTCGCTTCATCACCGCATTGCAGTTCAAGGTGTTCGGGCGCGATGATGTTCGCGATACGCGCCGCCTCGTCTTCATCCGCGTAAATGATGACAAGCCCTCCGGCATCAAGCGAAGCCCGCGCCGTCTCCGCGGAAGCGCCGCGCCGCTTTTCAACCGCCTGTACGATGCGCCCGGCTAAGTCCGCGTCCGGCGCGAGGACGCGGGCGCGGGCGTCCGGATCGTGTTCGGCTTGGGCGATCATGTCCGCCGCGATGACGTCAGGGTCTGCATCCGGTCCGGCGATGACAAGCACGTCCGTAGGTCCCGCCACAAAGTCAACGCCGGCTTCCCCAAACAGGAGCCGCTTGGCGGCGGCCACGTACTTGTTGCCGGGACCCGCGATTACGTCAGCGCGGGGAATAGTCTCCGTTCCAAAGGCAAGCGCGGCTATCGCCTGCGCTCCGCCTATGGCAAACGCGCGGACAGCCGCAGCGCGGACGCCGCCCGCAACGCGGACAGCCGCCAGAATCCTCCAGTCCGGCAAGCCGCTCCCGTCCCGCACAGGCGGCGATGCGACGAACACCTCTTCCACACCGGCGGCAAGCGCCGGCACAACGCCCATCAAGACCGAGGATATCAGCGGGAACCGTCCCGCCGGCGCGTAGATCGCGGCTTTTTGCGCCGGAATAACCCGCTGCCCCGCAATCACCCCGGGCGCGACCTCACATTCAAAATCAAAAAACTGCTTTCTCTGTTCAACGGCGAACCGGTGGATGTTATCCCTCGCCAATTCCAGCGCGGCCGCCAATTCCGCATCGGTCGCGCGGAGCCGTTCAAACGCCGCCTCCACCGCGCCGCCGGGGACTTCAAAGCGTTCAAGGGAAACGCGGTCAAATTGAGCCGTAAACTCCCGCGCCGCCGCGTCCCCGCGCCGCCGCACCTCGTCAATGATGCGCCGTACGCTGCGCCGCACCTCGCGCTCCATATCCCCGTCAGCGCCGCTGACCGTCTGACTCTTCCAATGAACGTCAAATTCGCCGCCCGCAAGTATTATCATACCGCCTCCTTTGCGCCCGCTATCGCGCCCGCTATCGCGCACGCCATCGCGCACGCCGCCAAAAACGCATCCATGTCGGCGTCGGAGCCGATGCTGACGCGGATAAAGTCCGCGATGCGGCCTGTGTTGAAATGGCGCGTCAGTATGCCCGCCTCACGCAGTTTCGTAAAAAATTCCGCGCCGGACAGCGCCGGATGCCGTATAAAGAGAAAATTGGCGCTTGAAGGCGTCACGGTATAGCCCTTTTCAACAAGAGCCGCGGACACCCGCTCCCGCGTCGCAATGATTTTGCGCGTTGTCTTCTCGTAGTACGCGGCGTCCCGCACCGCCGCCGCGCCGCCGGCGAGGGCGAGGCGGTCAACCGGATAGGAGTTGAAGGAATCGCGGACGCGGCATAGGCCTTCGACAAGCTCCTCAGCGCCAATGGCGAAGCCGAGCCGCAAGCCGGCCAGGGACGCGGACTTTGAGAGCGTGTGAACCGCGAGCAGGTTCGGGTGTTCCGCTATGCGGTCTATGACGGAAAGGCGCGGCGCGGCGGCGAAGGCGCTGTACGCCTCGTCAACAATGACGACCGTGTCTCGCTCCGCGTGGTAACGCGCAACAGCGAGAACGTGTTCTCTGGTCAGGGTGGCGCCGGTCGGCGCGTTGGGGTTTGGAAACACAACGCCGCCGCACGGCGTAAGGAAGTCCGTGTGGTCAATGGAAAAATCGTCTTTCAAACGCGGACATTCGTAGGGAATCCCCCACAACCGGGCGTAGACCGGATAAAAACGGTAGG
>JAIRLZ010000240.1 GCA_031259035.1 Treponema sp.
TCCGTAAGCGTCGGCGGGTTTTGAGCGGTCGCCCCGCTCTGGGTTAATCGCCCGAATCAGATGTTCAAAATGATTGCGGGTATTTTCCACCGCCGTGTCCGGTTGTGAAGCGGGCGTTCCGTGATAGGTCGGCGTTGTGTCCGCCGGGCGAATGCCGTAGACCAGTTTGTCCTCATCGTTCATTTTTTTGTTGAACCGGATGGAGGAATTGGCAAAATCCCGCATGGCGTCTATCATTTCCTCCTTGGCCTCGTCTTTGGCGATGCGGTTTCCCGTGGAATTGACCGTCTCATAGGCGGCGCGGGCGGTCAAGAACGCTGTAATTTTGCCCACGACCACGGCGCACTCCGCCTGATCCCAACCGAAAGCGGCGATTTTCGCCGCGTCGGAAAGCCCCGCCTTCCATTTCTCCGCCAAATCCACCAAATCCTGTTCCCGTGTGGGAATCCAATCACTGCTTGGCATAATAAGCTCCTTGCAAGCCGCTTTGAGCGGCGGTTTAATCGAACATCAACACAACGTGTTGATGATAAGTCTTGCCGGACTCATGACCATAACGAACTTCCCCGCCGCGAATAAAACGCCTCAAATACATTGCGGCGAAGCTGAAGCGGCGAGATCGCGCCCTAACGGAAACTATTCCGGTAAAGCCTGCGCATTCCCGGCAGCACGAGGCTTGAATTCCAGCATGACCCGCTTTTCCCGCCAATCACCGGGGGCAGTAAATTTTTTGGCGTACTCCCATACGCCGTCGGGGAAAAACCCTTTGTCCCTCGTGGTTGTTCCGTTGGCGGCCCGCGTCTGCATAATCATTGCGTCATGGGGCGGCGTTACCCCTCTAGCGGGCTTACCTGAGCCTTGTTTCTGAACCTGCCATGCGGCATTAAAAGACATACGTTTCATAGCGCGCCTTCAAAAAAATTCATTCCCGAAAAAATGTCCGGCTCCATTCGGTTAGCCGCCGTAGTGTAGGAGGTCTAATCTAGCGGGCATAAACAGAACAGAACCGGACATGGGCATTTAGAAAATAAGCATTAAAGCCAACCCTATCGTATGTTCTGTGATAGGTTCGAGGTCGGACTTTGTGTAATCTTTGTGAGTAATGTTATAGTAAAGCTCAAGACTGCAAAGCCCAAAAGGATTGAGAGCCACCGCCAGCTTCGGCTCCACGCTCCAGTAATTATTCAGAACATCAGGAGCGGCGCCTATGGTTCCCTCCAAAGAACCGGTTAGTTTGTCCGAAATTTTGTACGAAACGCCGGGGGTGAACTGGAGGAACGGCGCGTTTATATAATCGTCTTTTATAACATCGGAGCCGTAAAATTCCTGATATAAAACGAGGGAAACGCCAAAACCGTTTATGAAGAGATTGTCGTAACCCACCCGCTCCACAATTTTACCGTATCCCAATTTGTCAAAAGCCCCCAGATTATAAAAACCGGCGTGACCGTCAAGAGTCAAATTCTTTATTCCGTTCAGCTTGAAGCCGACGAAAGCCCAAGTCCCGCCGTCATAGCCATCCTTCTCGGAATCGATGTGTTTAAAACCGGCGACCGACGCATGAGGTATATAATTTGTATCGCCGTAGTATTCTGTAAGATAGCTTTTGACATCTTCTCTGCTTAGATCGTCCCCCTTGCTGTCAAACCGGATGCCCGCCTGCGCGTTGAATCGTTCGGAGTTATAGTTCGCGCCTATGCCGAATTCTTTCCACAGCTCGTTTGGGCCAAAATCCTTTTCATGGTCAATGAAAAAATACTGGAAACCGAAGTTGAGGCCTTCTATGGCCTTAATTTCCAGCCGCAGGGAAGGGCGGCCCTCATTGGTAAACCGGAAAGTGTCGCCGTCGCTTTCGGTCTGCCAGATTCGTGACCCCGAGACGGGCATCAGAAAGTCATGCAGCCAGCCTCCGCTTGCCTTGACTTTTTCGTTGAACATATTCACGTATACGAGGGCGTTGCGAAAACCGAGGGTTCCCAGTCCGTTCATTCCGTAATTCTGGGATACCAGCGACACAAAAGCTCCGTAATTTAGTATTTTGTAGGAAATGTCAAACTCCACCCGGTTCTCCTGCCAGATGGGATTGACAAGACCCGTAGTCCAGGTGGTTTCCTCCCCCTTCTGCTCTTTCGATGTGGCTTTGGCGCCGGACAGCACAACTCCGTCAATTCCAAGCTCCCCCATTCCCACCTTAACCGGTTCTCCCATAAGGAAAGGCATCTGGGCAAATGCCCCCGTTCCCCCCAGGATGGCCATCATCAGGGCGGCAAAAACTACTGTCGTCCATGTTCTCTTCATATCGATCTCCTTACTAAAAAATTTATTGCAAGTGGAATACTCCACCTGATAACACATTCCCGGATTTTCTTCCCTTTCGCCATGAAAACCTCTCCAAAAAATGGCCGCTCCTTATCGCTTGAGCCAGCGGTCATACGCCGCCTGCTGGATGCGGATTTGTTCTTCGATTCCCAGGTTCCGCAGTTGGGACTTGAAATCCGCCCAGGTTTGATCGTTCAGGGGGGTAGTTCCCATGATGAATTTGGGCGCCGTAGAATTAATGTAATCGGTAATGCGCACATTGTTGGGGCTGTAAACCGCTTCTTCTTCCAGTGTTCGGGAGGCTCCTTGTCCTCCCACGCCGGGAAGTTTACGGTATTTCGCGTAGGAAAGCTGTTTGACAAGACTCTCAATTTTTTCCGAAAAAATGTCCATTTTCTATCTCCTTAATTTGAAGTTGTTTCCCATTCCATTTCAATAAAGGGTATTCCATGTTGTCAGCGCATTTGCGTTGGCATCGTCTGTTTACAGGCGGCGGCTTACCCAATAACCGCCTCAACTGTTCATAGCGGCAATTAAGCCATGTAACTGTTCAAGCGTAATCGCGCCTTTGCCGCCGTCCTTGGACTGGCTCATGGCTGCCAATGACCTGATTTTGATGCTGCTGAAAAGCGCGTCCAAATCCAGCCCCAGTTCCTGACCCGCGCCCAAGCTGCCGGAGAGCATTTGCACCACTTGCGCGGCGGCAGGCTCGTCTTTTATATCCGCGATGGTCGAGTCCAGCGTGTAGTTTTTTTTCACGGTTGTCGTTGACGTAACGTGAACTACCGCGCTTAGGACGATTTCCGCCGACGATTTTCCAATCAGTATTTCAAAGTCCCCGCTTTCCACACGCCAGCCGTTTATGTCCGTGTCGTAGAACGCGAATGCCCTTTTCCCCAGGGTAAACTCAACCCGTTTTTCCTCCCCCGGCGCAAGGTCAACCTTTTCAAAGCCTTTCAGTTCTTTAATAGGCCGGATAACACTTGCCGCCGGGTCCCGCACGTACAGTTGAATGGTTTCTTTCCCTGCCCGCTTGCCGGTGTTCTTGACCATAACGCTTGCCCGCAATTCTTCCGTATCCGTCATTTCAGTTTTATCAAGGCGAATATCCGAATATTCAAACGTTGTGTAGGAAAGCCCATGCCCAAAGGGAAACAGCGGCTGTACGCCGGTTTTGTCGTAGTAGCGGTAACCTACAAAAACACCCTCGCGGTATTCAACTTTTTCACTGCCTCCGGGGAAGTTGATAAAGCACGGCGTGTCGTTTAACGTTTGCGGAAAGGTTTCCGCCAGTTTGCCCGAAGGGTTACACTCGCCAAACAGTATGTCCGCAACAGCGCCCGCCATAGCCTGACCGCCTAGGTACGCCTCCAGAATGCCCTTGACCCTGCCAGCCCAGGGCATTTCTACCGCCGAGCCGTTCATCAAAACTACCACAATGTTCTTTTGAACTTTGACGATTTCCTCGATTAACACATTTTGATTTTCCGGCAAGCGCAGAGATGCGCGGTCTTTGCCCTCGGAATCATCCTGATCCGGCAGTCCGGCGAAGATAACGCACACATCGGCGCTTGCCGCGGCTTCTTTTGCCCCGTCAAGCAACGCGGTGTTTGCCGTGTCATTATTCAGTGAGCAACCCTCGGCGTATTTCAATTCCGCATTACCCGCCACCTTTGCGATTTCGTCATAGGGAATATCGACCTGCGTGGCATTAATGCGCGAACTTCCCACCCCCTGGAATCGCGGTGCTTTGGCGAAAGGCCCTAAAAGAATTATTTTACCGTTCTTGGCAAGCGGCAAAATACCACCCTCGTTTTTAAGCAGCGCCATGCTTTCGCGGTCGGCTTCTCTCGCCAGCGCGTGGTGGGCGGATTTATCGTAGGTCGCGCCCGTTTTTCTGCCCTCAGCGGCTCTGAACACGACCTTTAATATCCGTTCCACGGATATGTCCAGCGCTTCTTCCGAAAGGCCGCCGCTTTTTACGGCGCTGATAATCGCTTCTTTCCCGATGCCCGCGCTGGTGGGCATCTCCAAATCCAGACCTGCCGCCAAACCCTTGTCGCGCTCGCTTACGGCAAACCAGTCGGAAACGACGAAGCCCTCAAAGCCCCATTCTTCTCGTAAAATTTCCGTCAACAGTTTTCTGTTTTGGGAGCAAAACTCGCCGTTAATTTTGTTATACGCGCACATCACCGTCCAGGGCTGGGCGTCAACAACCGCACCCTCGAAGCTCGCTAAATATATTTCCCGCAAAGTCCTCTCATCAAGAATCACGTCGATGTTAAACCGTTTTGTCTCTTGGTTGTTCACCGCGAAATGTTTAAGCGACGCGCCTACGCCCTGACTTTGCATCCCTTGTATATGCTTTGCGGCAAGCTGTGCCGACAAATACGGGTCTTCAGAGAAATACTCAAAGTTCCTCCCGCATAAAGGGGAACGTTTAATGTTCGCGCCGGGGCCAAGAACAATCTGCACGTCCTCCGCCTGACATTCTTCTCCAATCGCCGCGCCTACTTTATACAACAACTCCCGGTTCCATGAAGCCGCCAAACCCGCCGCTGTGGGGAAGCAGGTTGTCTTGCCTCTTTCGTTGACGCCCAAATGGTCGGCAACGCCGCTTTGCTTCCGCACCCCGTGAGGGCCGTCGGTGAGGATCATCGCCGGTATATCATGCCGCGGCAAGGCGGTTGTGTTCCAAAATCCTTCCCCACAGCAAAGGCTTGTCTTTTCTTCCAATGTCATTTGGGCAAGTAAGGTTTTAATGTCTCTTTCCATACTGTTTTCGTCTTCCTATAGGTACAAATTTATGAGCGCAATTCCCTGCGCCGGCAGCGTTATTTCAAAACAATTGCTTTTTACTTCCAGCGGCTCTCTGATAAGACAGCTTGCGGAAAGCAGCGAGCGCTTTTGGGCGGAGCTTAAATACTCCGGTTTGCCCATTCTGTTCCATGCGGCAAGGGCGTTTGCGTTAGCCTCATCAATACGCTGAATGTCGGCGGAGTGAACGGTAATACCGGCAGGGAGTTTGATCTGTACGTCCGCCGCTTCGATGTCATGGAGTAAAGAATTGTGATTAACCGCCAGCGCTTGAAGGACTCCGGTCTCATCTTTGAGAACAGGATACAAGTCAACCGTGCCGTCATTCAGCGCCGGGAACAATTTGTCCCCCAGTTGGCGCAGCAGTTGAAAGGCGCGGTAGGGCGCTTTGGGTATGCCGTGCTGAGTAAGCAGGCCGAATCCTCCGTGGAACGCCGCGGGCTGCTGTCCCTGTTCTTCAAAAATGTCGCTGAATGTCCAGAACGAGTAGCCCTGAACCAGCCCCGTATTGTCCAATACGGTTTTGACGATGAAGGAAGCGCCGAAATGCCCGTCGGATTCAATTCCCGCCAAACTGCCCCATTCGGTATAGTACAATGGCAATTCACCCGCCTCATCGCGGGCGCGTTGCGCCATCTTTGTAAGCGCGCCGCGTTCAACGTGTTTTCAGATTTGCGATTGGTATATGCCCATCTCTTGGAAAAACGCCATCATCTTTTCCGGGCTTGCCATGATTTGCGCCATTTCCTGCGGCTTGTTCAGTTTTTCCATCGGGTTGGCGAAAGTGCCGCTGTCCTCCACGCCATAGCCAACAAAAACATCCGTGGGGTAATGGTGCGTCGTGACAAAATCAAGGGGCGCTCCGCTTTTTTTGCAAAAGCCGATCATATCGGCAATCCATACGTTATTGCTTGTTGCCGGGCCGCCCACTTTGAGGCCGCTTTCTTGCGCTTTAAGCGCCCTGGCGGTCACTTCATATAGTTTGAAATATTCCTCTTTATCCGCGCTCCAGAATGCCGCAGGCGAATCTTTGCCGCCAAGATTTGGTTCGTTCCATACCTCGAAAAACCATGACCGCACTTCATCGCGCCCATACCGTTCTATCAGGTGTTTTATGAATTCTCCGATAAACCAGCCCCACTGACCGTAGTCTTTTGGCGGGGTGGTGTTCGCCTTGTAATGAAACAGGGTTTTCTTTCCGCTTGCCAGCGCTTCGGGCATAAAGCCCAGTTCCACAAAAGGCTTCATATTGATGGACAGGAGAAAATCAAAAATCACGTCAATGTACGTGAAGCAAAGCCGCGCGGGAACGCCCGGCACGGGAATTGGCTGCTGTACCACGTTCATATCATCGTTGAACAGACCGTGGAAACGAACATAGCGGAAACCCAAATCGTTGTGGCATTGGGTCATCTGCGCCTGCCAGTCGGCGCGCAGGGCGGTTGCGGCATGGCAACTTCCAACGCAGAATTCCCAATAGTGATCAAGGCGGCTGGTTGGGGCTTTCAAGTCCAAAGTAAATTCTTTTACCGGTTTCATTGTTTATACCTCCTGTTGGCATAATAACCTCTTTATCAGCCGCTTTGAGCGGCGCCTTAATCGAACGTCAACACAACGTGTTGACGCCAACCTTTTTCGGACTGTGGCATCGCCAAATTCAAATTTTTCGCTTCCAAATCGCTCTTTGGAAGTTCCACGGTATACTTTGGCATTTCCATAGTATCGTTTTGAATCTCGCAAGCATACTTTTGAAAAAATCCTGCATACTGCGGCGTTTCCGCAGTCATCTTTGGAAATTGCACAGTAAACTTTAGATGTTCCACAGTCCGCTTTGGCGCTTCCATAGCGGACTTTGACCGCTATGGAAGCTCATGCTTTATTTGCTTTATTATTCAGGAGGGTTTTATTCGGAGCAATATTCTTATGCGAGAAAAATAAAAATCAGACTGTCCTAATGCGTGTTTTCCGCCGGTACGCCATCAGGATTCCGCAGGCTTATGGGATCTCCGCATTTCGTCTGGTTTCATGGCGAATTTTCTGGTGAAAATTCTGTAAAAGTAACTCAAGTTTTCGTAACCAACCTTGCGGGCGATTTGTTCAACCGGGAATTCGGTGCTTTGCAGCAGCAATTCCGCTTTTTCCAGCCTGATGTTTTGGAGAAACGCGGAATAGGTCATACCCGTATGCCGCTTAATCATGTGGTTAAAGTAGTCCTTGTTATGACCAAACGCCGCGATCAAATCCGCCATTGAAACATCTTCATAGCAGTCTTCCAGCAAAAAGCGGGTCTTTTCAAAGAGGCGGTTTTCTTCTGACTTCCGGTCATTCCATTCAACGGAGACCTTGTAATCCAGGGGAAGCAGGCTGAGCAGCCGTTCCACGCAACCCATGACAATATGGGCGCCTCCCGATTTTGGCCGCGTCAGTTCGTCCAGGATATGTTCAAAAAGTCCGGGCAGCGGCGATGGATACGGGTTGTGTGTGTACTGCGGGGGGGGGGGGGGG
>JAIRLZ010000271.1 GCA_031259035.1 Treponema sp.
CTTGTTCCGCCGCCATAAGGCACTGGCTCTTTTCGCCTCGGTGTTCCGGGAGACGGAACGTCGGTGTGTCTTTAGGATTCGGGGATTGCGCCTTGAAGTCGACCGGCTGGAGTTTTACATCAGGCCGGAGGATGGGGGGGAGCTTCCCGCAATCATGAATCGGCTGAAACAGGTCTTCGCGCGACGGTATAACCGGGAGGAGGGGAGGAGCGGGCGCATCTGGGGGGACCGGTACTGGTCGCGGATAGTGGAGGGGGAGCCGCCTGAAGAGGAGGGGGAGCCCGGAGGACAGGGGGCGGTTCCGACCCATAGGGTCAGACCCTGTGGCGGGCAAAACGCGGAAAACCCCTGGTTTCCGCTTGTGTTCCCCCTTTCCCGCCGCCCCCGCGCCGGGATAACCCCGGCAATCCGCCCCGCATCCCCCTGTCAAGCGCCTATTCCGTTCCGGGGCGGGACACGCCAAGGGAAAAATCCGCCCTGAAACAGGCGGCGAATCCGCATTGTGGGTCAAGTTTAGCCTTCAGGGCGGGGAGGTTCATTCACAGATAAAGAAAGAAGCGCCTTTCAGTTCGGCGTTACAGTTTCACCACTTCAATCGAATCAATCCAGACTTCGCCGGTGAAAGCGCCCGACTCCGCGACAAACGCAAGCATGTCAACATGTTCCCACGAAAATTCCCCCCTCGGACTAAGCCATTCCTGCGTTGCGTTCACCCATGCGCCGTGTTCTGTCATGGCGTCTAATGGTATCGTAACCGTATGCCACACGTTGTCTGCGGGCGCGGTTTCGCTGTCAACCGTGAATTTCATGCGCCACGGGATGCGGGCCGCGCTTTCCGCGCTTTCCGCGTCCACAAACCTGACGTCAAAGGGAACGTCCGCGTTGGTCTTAACCTTGAAACGCAAGGCGTACCCATTGGTTTTCAGATAGGCCCAATCTATGGAAGCGGGAAACGTGAACATGAACGAGTGGTACTGCGTGGGATTTTTCCACAGCAGGCAGTACTCGCCATCGGCGCCGTCCGCGTACGCGCTGAAGAATGGGGAGTCGCCGGCGCCGCCGGTTTCCCAGCAGACAACCGACGCCCCGTTTCGGGGATAATCATCGTATAGTACAAAACCGGTTTGCGTTTTCTCCACGGCTCTCTGCTTAGGCGGCGTAAAGCCCATCGCCCTGACCACTTCAACGTTCAGGTCAGAATAAAAGCCGCCGCCAGACGGGTTTTTGAATAGACCGAAGCCGCCGGTATAATCCCAGCTTGTCCGGGCGATGCGCCGCTCGTCAAGGAAGCGCGCAACCGCCGTATACCAGCGGACGCGGTCTTTTTGCAGGCTGTTTATCATATACACGCCGAATTCGCCGCAAAACACCGGCGCTTTTCTGGCGTTTGAGAACTCGGACGCCTTGTTGAGCGCCGCCGCTAACGCGGACGGCTGCCCCTCATGCGGATACTGATTTTTCAGATTGTATTCAATCCATGTCCCTTTCAAGTCAGCGGGTACCGCCGGCATGTCATGGGCGTCCGCGGGAAACGGCGCGCCTTTCAGGTTCCGCAAATTGGGCGGACTTCCCCACGTCTCGCCCTGGTGGGAAAAGAGGTACGGATCGTAGAAATGGAAGGTGTATATGAGGTTGTCATCGCGGTATTCGGGTATGGCGGATAGGGCGCCGATGGAATTATAGCCCGTCCCTCCCACAATAATCGTATGCGCCGTGTCTTTCGACCGGATTGCGGCTATCGTCTTCCCTTGAATCTCACCCCAGAGGCTATCGCTGATCCCATGCGGTTCATTGAGGATTTCATATATAACATATTTGCTCCGGTCTTTGTAGCGATCCGCCATCTGCGTCCATACCGGAATCAGAATGTCGCCTATGTCCTCCGGGGTATTCGCAACCGGATCAAACGAATGGTTGTCGAGAATGAGGTGCATCTCATGCTTTTCAGCCCAATCAACGGCTTGATCGAGCAGACGCAAAAACAGCGGATCCACTGTGTAGGCGGCAGCGCCGGCGGCAGCGCCGTTTGTAAAACTGTGCAGATTGAGCGGCAGCCGTACAACGTCAACGCCGAGGCTTTTCGCCTGTTCAAATGTCTCCTCGGTGTACTTGGAAAACGGAATCGTCTGAGGCGAGGAAGATTGAAACCACTCCGAGAAGTTGACGCCTTTTGAAAACGGCGCGGGGTATTCCGACGCGACCGCCGGGAAATCAAGCGAACCCAGCGTGTAATCATCTTTCGCGGCAATATCGCCAGAATGTGCGTTGGCGATATTGTTTTCTTGTTTGGCGCAATGGGTAAAAAAAAACGCCGCTATAATTAGCAGATGGATACGCCTTGCGTGTTTCATGTCATTTCTCCTGTTGGTAATGAAAAAGAAATTGTTCAAGCCGGCGTACCGCGTCTTTCAACGTGTCTTTGTCAGGCAAAAACACGAGGCGGAAATGGTCGGGTTCCTTCCAGTTAAAGCCCGTTCCCTGCACCACAAGCAGGTGTTGTTCGCGCAATAAATCCATGATGAACTTCTCGTCATTCGTGATGTTAAAGCGCTTGACATCAATTTTCGGGAAACAGTACAGCGCCCCCTTGGGTTTTACCACGGAAAGTCCGGGAATAGCGTTGACAAGTTCGACCACCGTATCTCGCTGTTCCTTGAGCTTGCCCCCGGGCAGCACCAGATCGTTGATGCTCTGATAGCCGCCGAGCGCGGTCTGGACGCCGAATTGAGCCGGCATATTCGCGCAGAGCCTCATGTTGGAGAGCATGTCAAGCCCGTCAAGGTATCCATTGCCCGCAACGCTGGCGATGATTTTTTTATTGCCGGAAAGCGCCATCCAGCCGGAGCGGAAGCCGGCCGCGCGGTACGCCTTTGACAAGCCGTTGAAGCTGACCGTGAGTATTTCAGGGTCAATCGAAGCCATTGGCACATGCTTCGCGTCGTCATAGACGATGCGCTCGTAGATTTCATCGGCGAACACGATGAGTTCATGTTCACGGGCGATTTTCGCAATACCCTCAAGTATCGCCCTATCGTACACCGCGCCGGTCGGATTGTTCGGATTGATGACCACAATCGCCTTGGTGCGGCTGTTCACCTTGGCCGCTATATCCTCAAGGACGGGGTTCCAGCCGGACGCCTCGTCGCACAGGTAATGCGCCGCAGTCCCGCCGGAAAGCGTAACCGCAGCCGTCCACAGCGGATAATCCGGCATGGGAACAAGAACCTCATCGCCGGAATCAAGGAGACCCTGCATAGACATCATAATAAGCTCGCTGACCCCGTTTCCGATGTAAATGTCGTCAATGCCGACATCCAGAATGCCCTTGGATTGGAAATCGTGCATCACGGCTTTCCGCGCCGCAAACAAGCCCTGGGAATCGCCGTAGCCTTGTGCGTTCTGCATGTTTATAATAATGTCGTGAATGATTTCATCGGGCGCGTTAAACCCGAACAGAGCGGGGTTGCCGATGTTCAGCTTGGTGATCCGAAACCCGTCGTTTTCAAGCCGTTTGGCTTCCTTCAATATGGGGCCCCGAATATCATAACAGACTTCGTTGAGTTTTGAAGATTGTAAAAAGGTACGCACACAGAGATGCTACGCTTTTGTGTCCTTGTTGTCAATGGGCAAAAGCGCAACGGGATCCGCAATCGCCCGATCATTGAATCTCATGCCATACCTGCAAGGACTTTCAAAAGCCAAGAGGGGGAATCGAACCCCCGACCTGCGCATTACGAGTGCGCCGCTCTACCGACTGAGCCATCTTGGCTTATCTTTAGAGCTTTTCCCAAAACTCG
>JAIRLZ010000036.1 GCA_031259035.1 Treponema sp.
GAAGATACGGTTTATGAACAACAACTCCGAATATGATATAGAAGAGCTTGGCGTGTTCAAATTGGCGCTCGTCAGGCAGGATGAGTTGAGCGCGGGCGATGTGGGCTATTTTCTCGCGGGCGTCAAGACCGTAAGCGATGTAGGGGTGGGCGACACGGTGACAAGCGCGGAGAACCCGTGCGAAAGGCCGCTTCCTGGCTTCCGCGAGGTGAAGCCCGTGGTGTTTTCCTCAATATATCCGGTTGACAGCAATGAGTGTGAGGAGCTTAAAACCAGTCTTGAAAAACTCAAGTTAAACGACGCTTCGCTTGTTTATGAGAAAGATTCGTCAGCCGCTCTCGGCTTCGGTTTTCGATGCGGCTTTCTGGGGCTTCTGCATCTTGAGGTGATAGAGGAGCGGCTAGAGCGCGAGTTCAATCAATCGGTGATCTTTACCGCGCCTTCGGTGAAGTACCGCGTGAAACTGCTTGGCGGGGAAGAGATTTTTGTCGAAAACCCCACTGAATACCCTGAGGAAGGGCGCGTTGAAAGCGCCGAGGAGCCGTATATTAGGGCGTCCATCATCACCCCCACAAATTTTCTGGGCAATATTATGGCGCTCTGCATTGAGAAGCGCGGCATTCAGACCAATATGAGCTACCTTGATGAGAAACGGGTGGAGTTGCTCTACGACATGCCCCTTGCCGAAGCGCTTTTTGACTTTTACGACAGATTGAAGAGCATAAGCCGGGGCTACGCCTCCTTTGACTACGATGTCACGGACTATAGGCCCACTGAGCTTGCCAAACTCGACATCCTGCTTAATGGCAAGGCGGTGGACGCGCTGTCCCAACTGGTGTTCCATCCCAACGCCTATAACCGCGCCCGCATCGTGTGCGAGCGGCTTAGGGATGAAATACCGCGTCAGCAGTTTAAGATTCCCATTCAGGGCGCTATTGGCAGCCAGATCATCGCCCGCGAGACCGTGAACGCGCTGCGCAAAGACGTGCTTGCCAAGTGTTACGGCGGCGACATCACCCGCAAGCGGAAACTGCTGGAGAAACAGAAGGAAGGCAAGAAACGTATGCGCATGGTCGGCGATGTGGAGTTGCCCCAGAGCGCGTTTCTGGCGGTGTTAAAAACCAAGGACGAGTAGCAGGCTGTTGCACTTGTGGGTTTTTGCGTTGCCAGCGACGCAAAAATTCCGATTATCCGGCGCGCGTGAACCAAAGGTTCGACGGAGTTTGCAGAGTAAAAATCCCTGAATCGGCGATTTTTTGAGTTCTACGCGCAAAGCGCGACAAACTCCCAGGCTGCGCCGCTTGGCGCCGTTTCACTTCACTATCACGGGAGAATTTTTGTTCGCCGTAGAGAAATATAAGACCGTGTTGAAAATCGTAAGACCGAGGGCTGTACCCGCCGCAATGGTTGCGCCTATCGAAACGGGAAGCCACGCATTCGCGTCCGGAGAGGAGCGGCCTTGGATGGCGGCGCCGAGCATACCGCCGCCGCCTCCGAAGAGGGCGTCCATACCGGCGACCATGGCCACGGGTAGTGTCAGCCAAAACAAACCATAAGACAGGTACATCCTGTTCATGGCTCTTTCAACAGGTTTTTTTTCAGGTTCCGGCAGCGCTCGCGTCTTCACTATCGCCATGTCCGTTCTTGAGTCAACGACAACGGTTCCGGCCGTCTTATTAACGATTCCGTCAAGTCCGGTTTGATCGCTTTCTATCCGGTAATAAGTGAATGCGCCGGGCTTTACATCAAGCGTCAACGGCGTCCGCCCCACATAGAGCGCGCCTTGGTACACTGCGGCCGCCTGTTCTGAGAATACGGTGGGGGTAAATATCGCCCATTTTGATTTGGCTTGAGGCGTCAACGCGGTAAAAGAAAACGGAGCGAACGTGATGAGAGGCAGGGTGAAGGACACATCAGTTTGCTCGCCTTCGTTAAGCTCAAGGGAAACGGAAGCGGTTTCCCGGTCGCTTGCGGACGCGGTGACCGTCACTTCCCCCAGTGAATGTTCAAAGCCGGAAATCTCACCGGTTCCAGCAAAGGTTTCATTGATAAACAGAGAGGCGTCAGGGGCGTCCGCGTGAACCATAAGCGTTGCGGGCGCAATGCCGGAAACCATCGCGGTAAGATCGCCGGCAAGCTCCTTGACTGCGTTGGGCATTTGATCGGATGAAAACAGGATGCTGTCTTCATATGAATAAGAATCGCGGTACAGCATGTACACCTTCAGCGTAAGGTACATACGACCTTGAAAGAGTGTAATAACGCCCGTTAAAAAGCCGTCTATTTTTTGCTGAACGCAAAAGGCGAATTCCTTGCCGGTTTCTGGCGGCGTGGGATATGTTCCCCTCTTGTTGTCCTCAGTTAAAGTGAAAACCGGCTCCCGCATGATAAGCGGCGCCTCGGCAGATATTTTCTCAAAAGCGTCTCGTAATTTCTCTATGTCGCTGTTTATGGTTTTAAGGGATTTTTTGTATTTCCACGACGGATCGCCGAGGAATAGAAGCTGATCGCGCTGATTCCATTTATCGGCTATGGCTTTTGCCGCGGTCGCTTTGCTTTTTTCCCATGCCGCGGTTTTATAGTATGCGTATTCCTCCGCGCCGCGCCGCCGCTTTCTTATGGAAGTCAGCGTTAAAACAAATTCGCGCTGGACAAGTTCCCCGATGCTCTGATGTTCAGGCGGAAGCGCCGATATGTCAAACGCCGTCACCGCAAAGCCCCATTCGGGATTCAACGGCGCGGGCGCGATTTCCGCATCCGCTTTTGCATGGAGCGATGATGCGGAGCAAAAAAGAAGGAGAAAAAAAAGAGCGATGCGATAATGGAGGAACGCCGTCTTCACTGCGCGCGGCAACCCGGGGGCATTATTTCGCTTCCAATCTCGGATTCCTATTTTCTTATATACCCGCTCATTTCTTCTCATTCCATGCAAAACGCAGATACTCCTCTATAAAAAGGTCTATGTCCCCGTCCATTACGGCTTGAATATTGCCCATCTCAGCTTTGGTGCGGGTGTCTTTCACCATGGTGTAGGGCTGGAACACGTACGAGCGTATCTGGCTGCCAAAGGAAATGTCTTTTTTTTCTTGAGCGAACCGCTCGTTGTCCTTTTCCTTTTCCGCCCTGTAATATTCGTAAAGCCGCGCCTTGAGCATGCTCATGGCGGTCGCGCGGTTCATGGTCTGGCTGCGCTCACTCTGACACGCCACCACAATGCCCGTTGGCAGGTGGGTGAAGCGCACCGCGCTGTCCGTTTTGTTGACATGCTGGCCGCCCGCGCCGCCGGAACGGTACGTATCCACGCGCAGGTCTTCGGGGCGGACGTCCACTTCAATAGAATCGTCAAGTACCGGAAAAACATAACAGGACGCAAATGACGTGTGCCGCCGGGCGTTTGCGTCAAACGGCGAAATCCTCACCAAGCGATGAACGCCGGACTCGCCCTTGAGAAAGCCGTAGGCGTAGTCGCCTTCGATTTTGCACGTGGCGCTCTTTATGCCGCCCTCGGCTTCGAGCCGGTCCACTTCCTCAATGGAGAACCCCTTGCGTTCAGCCCAGCGCAGGTACATGCGATAGAGCATCTGCGACCAGTCGCAGGCTTCGGTGCCTCCCGCGCCAGCGTGAATGGTGAGAAAGCACCCGTTTTTATCAACCTCGCCTGACATAAGCTCAAACAGATTTTGTCTTTCAAATCGCGCGGACAGATCTTTTAACGCGGCTTCTATTTCAGGCGATTGGGATTCGTCTTTTTCCTCACACGAAAGTTCATATAGCGTCTCAAGATCATCAGCGGCGGCTTTGATCGCCTTCCACGGCTCATAACGAGCTTTGAGGGCTTTCAATTCCCCCATGATCTTTTCCGCAGCCGCCTGATCGTTCCAAAAATCGGGCGCCCCGGATTTCTTTTCTATATCAGCAATGCGACCCGCAAAGGAAGCGTCTTCAAAGACGCCTCCATGTGTCATAGATTTTTGCCCGCAACATTTCGACGGGCGTTCCTAATTCGCTTAACAACATGGTCGTATTTTATCAACTTTTCGCAACTTTGTAAACAGCGGTTGGAGTGATGAACAGTGGCTGCGAAATAGTACGTCCCCTCCTTAAAATTTGATATGACGAGCCTTTTTCAAAACACGAACTTTCGATTGAAAAATGGACTAAAGCGCTTTTCCACTTAAATCTAGGGGTTGATTTTCAAATTGAAAACATCTCTCGATTGTTTCACACAAATTGTCGGGTAAAAAAGGTTTTACGATGTACGCTACGGCTCCCATGCCCAGCGCCTTGTCCATAATTTCCTGTTCCGCGTTGGAAGAAATAAAAATAACCGGAATGTCTTTATATTCTGTTCTTGTTGTATTGATGGTTTCCAGAAAATCAAAACCCGACATTCCGGGCATTTCTATATCCAAAAGAATAAGATTTACCTCGGTCAAGCGAAGCGCCGTCCACGCCGCGCTTGCGGTTTTGGCAAGCCGTACATCATAATCATTACCCAGAATACTGTGAAGACTCTCAAGTATTTCAGGCGAATCATCAACTGCCAGAATCGTTTTTTCATCCATAAGATAGCACCTCGATATTATCTCATACATAGTTCATTATAACGCAAGCCATTTTGTTTTTCAAGGGACCGCATTACCTCAAAATTAATCTAGCCGAAAAGGGGTTATGCCTCACATTGAAAATGTTACCCAAATTATAATAAAGACGCTCGAAGGAGGGCGTCCGAATGGGGTTAAACATGAAAGAAAAACAGGCGGTAACCAGGGAATACAGACCCCGCTGCCAGAAGGCAACAAAGAAAGAAAAGCGCGCTTTGCCCGACAAATTCACCCGGCTCACCGGCTGCCACCGGAAATCCGCAGTCCGCCTCTTAAACGCCAAGCCGGTAAGGGAAGTCCTGTCCGCCCTGGACGGGAAGCCGGTAAAACTCAAGCCGGAAAAAAAGCGGCCGGCAAACCGTAAAGGAAACGTATCTACACCGACCAGGTCATCGCCGTCCTCAAAGTCCTCTGGGTCTTCTTCTGGTATACATGCGGGAAGATCCTCGCCCCCCTGATGCGGCGGCAGATGCGGTGCATCGCCGGATGGCCGGCCTTCAACATCACCCCCGAAATCGTGGAACAACTCAAAACCATCAGCCCAAGAACCCGCTTTCGCGGGGGAGACCATAGACCGGCGCCTCAAAAAAGACAAGGAAGCCCTCAGGCTCAAGGGGAAAAGTCTCGCCAAACCCCTTTGTTC
>JAIRLZ010000217.1 GCA_031259035.1 Treponema sp.
ACAACAAAATTATTGAAACCATTGAGAGCTTCAACCTCTCTGGGAAAGCCGTGAATATTGCGAAGATCGCCATCAAGGACGCCGAAATTCAGGCTGTTCAGGAATACGCCAACATTGTCTCGATAAAACGGTTAAGCTACAACGATCATGGTCCGGTTCATATGAGAACCGTGGTCCTTAACGCGCTTTTTATGATGAAAATTTTGAGGAACGCGAATGTCAAGATGAGTCTTGAACGTGAAGAAGCCGGCGTGTTTGAAGACAGCCTTATCGCGGTGTCGCTCGCCGGTTTTCTCCATGACATCGGCATGAGTGTGGGGCGTCATGATCACGAACTGCACAGCGCGTATATGGCGTACCCCATCCTCGACCGGCTCCTTGCCAAAGAATTTTCGGAAAGCGACATACAAAGGCGGGTTGCGATCCGTTCCCTCGCGCTCGAAGCGATTTCCGGACACATGGGCAACCGCTCGGTCTATTCCCTGGAAGCGGGGATCGTTCTCATTGCGGACGGCTGCGATATGACCAAGGGGCGCGCCCGCATCCCCATGTTCCTTGCCGGCGCGCCCAAAGTGGGTGATATTCACCGGTATTCAGCCAATTCCATCGAAAATGTACATATTTTGAAAGGAAATGAACACCCCATACGCATTGAGGTTGAAATGTCAAGCGAGGTTGGGCTTTTCCAGATAGAAGAGGTGCTGCTTGGCAAGATTTCGGCGAGCCCCGCCAAAGGCTTGGTTGAGCTTTACGCGCTGGTGCGAGGCGAACAGCCAAAGCGGTATTTGTGAGGATTGTATCGGAGGCAGGTTATGGGTATATACGATTATACAGTGACGGACAATAAGGGACAGGCGGTTTCGCTTGACGCCTTCGCCGGCAAGGTTCTGTTGATTGTCAACACCGCTACGGGGTGCGGATTCACCCCGCAGTATAAAGGGTTGCAACAGCTCTACGAGACCTTTTCCGGGCGCGGCGAGAGACGTTGCGAGAGACGCTTTGAAATTCTTGATTTCCCCTGCAACCAGTTTGGCGGCCAGGCGCCGGGTACGGATGAGGAAATCGAGCGATTTTGCGCCGTGCGGTACCACACCACTTTCCCGCGATTCGCCAAAATTGAGGTGAACGGCGGCAACGCAAGCCCTCTCTATACGTATCTGAAATCGCGGCAAACGGGCGTTCTAACGCCGGACATCAAGTGGAATTTCACCAAATTTCTGGTTGACCGGCATGGCAATGTAACGGCGCGTTTCGCGCCAACCGAGAAACCTGAAGCGCTCGTAAAAGAAATCGAAAAATTGTTGGAAGCGCCGTAGGCGCTTAGGAGCTGTTCAGAAACAAAATGCACAGCATGTTGTTTTAATTGCTTACGCAATTAGGAAATAACATGACCAAACGGTCATGTTATTTCTGAACGGTTCCTTATGTTGGAGGGCGCGGGGTGGCAGCCCGCGCTTTTCATTTCAAATCAATCAAGGCGTTGCAATCTCCCGCGGTTCCCCGCAATCTCCCGCCCCGCTTCAAGTAAACAATTTGTCAAACGCCGTCCGCGCCTCAGTCGAAGCGGAAGCCGCTCGTGAAGCGGCGCTCGCCTCGCGGAATTTCGGATCAAGCGCGAACCAATCGCAGAAATTCGCCCGCTCCCTGTCAGACACATTCTCGGCGCCGCTTTCAGCGCATTCGCGGCTTTTCGGCAGAAAGAATTTACAATGTCTGCATACGCGCAGGTCTTTTCCGCAAACGCCGCATCTGAACGAGCGTCCAATCGGCTCGGCTTCAACAACAGGCGATCCGCAATACCAACACATATTCCCTCCTATTTAAACAAAGACGGCAGGAATGTCGAAAACCACGGCACATATGTGACGAGAAGAGTCACGGCAAAACTGATGCTTAAAAAGGGCAGCACGTACCGGCAAATTGAGGTGAACGGTTTGTCGAAACGGTACGAAGCGAGGAAAAGGTTCATGCCCACAGGCGGCGTGAGAAAGCCGACCTCAAGGTTTATGATAAAAATGATGCCCAAATGCACCGGGTCTATGCCGAAAGCCGCGCCCAGCGGGGCGATCAGCGGCAGTACGATGAGTATGGCGGAGAAAATATCCATGAGGCAGCCGACTACAAGCAAGGCTAGGTTCAGTAACAGCAGGAACACATATTTAGAATGAATCGTCCGCGCCAGCCAACGCGCGAAGTTTTCAGGCGCCTGAGTGTCCACAATATAGTAGGACAGCGCTTGGGCGATAGCCAGAATAGAGAGAATCCCGCCGATAATGGGGAGCGCCTTCCGCAATATTTTTACGCAATCTTTTAACGTAATGTCGCGGTGAACGACCGCTTCCACGATAAACACATAGACCACCGCCACCGAACTGATTTCCAGCAAAGACAACGCGCCTGAAAAGTAACCGATAATCAAGATTAAAGGAAGCGAAATTTCAAAAATCGCGTCCTTAACCGACACGGCGGCGTTTCTCAGGTTGAATTTTTCAACTGGTATCTTGGTTTTAATGGACGCGGCGATGCCAAAAATAATCATGGCGACAACAAGAATAACGCCCGGAAAGATGCCGCCGAGGAATACATGGATGATATTGGTCTGAAGCGTGGCGCCAACGAGGATTATCGGGATGCTGGGCGGAAAGAGCAGCCCGATGCTGCCCGCGGACGTCAACAGGCCGATAGAAAATTTCTCGTCATACCGCACATCTTTTAATATAGCCAGCAGAATCCCGCCCAGCGCCAGAATTGTAACGCCTGTGGCGCCGGTAAAGGTGGCGAAAAACGCGCAGATAACCACCGTCGCTATGATCATGCCGCCCGGAAGCCAACTGAAAAGACTTTTGAACGTCGCCACCAATCTGTTTCCCGCTTTGCTTTCGGAAAGAAAAAAGCCGGTGAGAGTAAAAAGCGGTATGGCGATAAAGTTGTCGTTGGTAAGCGTCGCGTATATCTGATTGGCGACCAAATCCATTTCGCCGCCGGACGTTTCTATGAGAATAAGAGACAAACCGCCGATGATGACAAAAAGCGGCGCGCCGATAAAAGCCGAAGCAAGCAGGATGATGACAACCGGAACCTTCAACGTAACGGCGATAGCATAGCACATGTCAGTCAGGGCGTACACGCCGTCCGGCATGTCAAACCCCCACCAGAACTTTGCGAGAACCGGAAAAGCGGCGAGGATTCCGAAGAGAAAAGCCGCTATGGGGAACAGTTTTCCCCAGCCTTTGACCGGCGTTTGCAGCGCAAAACGCGCGGCCATAACCGTATACCCTAGGGGGATGACCGACGCGAACACCGTATCCGGTATAAAACCGATCAAGGTTCCATCAAGCCATATCCTGATAAAGGCGAAGGAACTCAGCGCGATTACCGTCAGCGCCACAATCGACAGGCAGTTGTTGAAAATCGCCAATCGCCGTTTGACCGTTTCGCTTGAGAAATTCTGTACAATGGAAATCGACAGGTGGGACCTGTCCTTGGTTGTAAGCGTACCCGCGAAGATTCCGGTTGCCAAGAGCAGATGAGTGAGAACATCCGCTTCGCTTATGCTTAAGAACACCTCGAAAAACCGGTTGATCCACACCGGACCTTGGGAGACATGGGCAAAATATACGCCCGCCCCAATGCCAAGTATGGGAAACACTCCCAAACATATCACCGCCGTATAACAAATTGCCTGTTCAAGGGCGCATAATGCGCCGCACAATGCGCCGCATAACGCGCCTTTTTCCCCCTGTAAAGCGCTTCCTTTCGACATGAACGCCTCACCTGCGGTAATCTTGCAACAAGACGTTTATTTTGTTGTAAAGGAAGCGGTTGAATAGCCTGTCATTTGCCAACGCGGGGATTTTGCCTCCCACCTCATCGTACCACACCTGTTCCTGCGCGGGAGTAAGGGTTACGATGTTCAAGCCGTTTTTGCTCATAACCTGTACCGCTTCATCTTCAAGTTTGGTGATCGCGCCGCTGAATTCCCGTTCAATCCCTTTTGTAATCGCAAGGAGTTTCGGTTTGTAGGCGTCATCGATCCTCCGCCACGTCTGCTGGTTGATAACGACGCCTCCCATGATGGGGGCGATGTTTAGGTTCAGCATGTTCTTTGCGACGCCGAAAATCTGAGACGGAGCGGCGTACGCCGGCGTTTGGTACACCGCGTCTATCTTTCCATTGTTAAGCGATATTATTATGCTGTTATAGTCGCTTGACTGCAATTGAAAGCCCATGGACTTAAACGCGGTGTTCATTACGGGTATTTCATTAAGGCTCCCGACAACCTGGGATTTAAGATCAGATGGAACGCGCACCGGATTCCTTGAAAATACTTTTAGCCAGCCGGATTTCGCCCACGCAAGCATGAGATAGTTTTTGTTGATTTCATTTTCAAGATCGGCTTTAACGGCGTTAAGCACATAGTCCAGTTCGTTGTCATTGCGGATAAAAAACGGCGCGCTCAGCGTAAGCACTTCCGGCGCAATGAGGCTCAAGCCGGCGGAGGTGAACACCGCGGCTTGAATCGTATTTCCCTTCAATTTACGCAATATGTCTTTCTCAATAGATCCAAGCTGCCCTCCATGGTACACGGAAACCACGACCTGCCCGTTGGTCACATTGTACCATTCTTTGGCGAGACGGTCCAACGCCCTGCTCCAGTCGGTGTTGTCGGGAATGATGGACGCCAGCTTTATTTCAACAACAGAGCCTTTTCTCTGGGCGAAGAGCGGCGCGGACGCCATCACACAGACCGCAAGCGCCACGAAAAGCATGTGCGCATTATACCTGAAACGATTCTTTTTCATTTTTTCTCCTTAGTATTATGAAGTGAATTCAGTCAAATTCTATTTCCTCATCGTCGAACCACGCATCATCGAGCCACTCGTCGTCAAGCCACTCGTCATCGTCAATCCATTCGTCATCGCCGTATCCAATGAAGTAATCCTCTATGTTGTCAAGCAGATAGCGCGCCTTCCGCTGGTTGATGGTGTTCACCAGCCTGTTGTCCCTGTCCTTGTCCGGATCAATGGCAAGCGCCTTTTCAAGATTCATCTTGAAACCTTCGTAATCCTGATTCGGCTTGGCGACTGACTGGGCGTAGGAAATGTAGGGACCCGCTAGAAGTCCGCCGGATTTTTCCACCGCGAGCCTGAAATGCTCGTCTATCATTGACTTGTCGCCGACAAGCCCTTCGGGAAGCGAAGCGTAAAACAGGATGTAAAAATCGTCAATCGCCCCGCTGTTGAAGTCCGGGTCGAGTTCGTACGCCCTGTCTATCATAACCTCAAGGGCTTTTATTTTCATCCCCAGGGCAAAATCCATCGGATTCAGCGAGTAGGCGCACAGGGATCCCGCCGTGATCCAGTAGAGGTACGCGGCGTCTTCCTTTACGGTACGCTCCATAACAGCCCGCATGTTCTCAACATCGCCCGAATTGTAGGCTTCGGCGAAACCCGGATATTTCTTTTCAAGCCCCGCGTTGAGAATTTCAACGCCCCGCAGGTAATCGGCTCGCGCCCTGCTCTTTTCGGCTTCTTTCCTGTCGAACTCGTACGAAGGAAGCATATCCGCGGGACCCTGCACAAAGGCGTTGGCGTACATCACGTACAGCGAGCCTGTTTCCAGAATCAGCGCCTCGTCATCAGGGGACTTTTCCAGCTTGCGTTCGTTTTTCTCCAGAACGCCCGGTATTTGTTTGCCTATGAATTCGGGATTCGACGAGCGCATCGCCATAGTGGTGAGCGAGCATGAAGCCGCGAACAACGAAATGCCCGCGGCAAGCGCAAAACAGGTGACTTTCATATCTCCAGTATATAGCATTTTGCAAATTATGCAAGGGCTGACTTTGTATAAGCGATGCAAGCCGTTTATAGCGGCTTTTTTATTCGCAGTGGGGTCTCATACCCAGAAGCAAGCTCTAAACTTGATCCACAGATTTTTCCCATTTGCGCTATACTCTCTGAAAGCCAAGAGCGCTCGGGAGGGGAATATGGCGGAGGAGAAAAGTTTTGATATGGAAAAAGAATGTGCGGGAGTGGATTTTCATTCAATCCGTCTTGAACAACGGTTCATCAGAACCATG
>JAIRLZ010000090.1 GCA_031259035.1 Treponema sp.
GTAGTTCTGGCTCATATCCGTTTTCTTAATCTGGACCCAAAAGCTGGTTTTGTTGTTGAAGACCCAGGTGCCGCCGCCATAGGTGTTTGAGGGAGAAACCCTTATTGAATACGGTTGGGTATTGGAGTAATAGGTGAGGACATTGAACTGGGCGGCTTGGGTTTGCCGTTCTTCATAGTTCTCCTTGTCCACCGCCACGATGGTGTAGAACTTTTCGTCCGGCAGTTTCACCTTAACGCTGCTCAAGGAATCGACGGTGCCGATATAATTCGCCGCCTCCACGGTTCCGTTAAAGAGCAGCGTTTGCTTGGCAATGGAATTAGTTATTTCCAAAAGCCCGGTGGGGTTGGCCCTGCCTGTGGGATAGTTGTAAAACCCCGCATACAGACCGTCGCCAGTCCCGCTGTTCCACACTGCGGTAAAGACCACGTTCCCGTTGACCGTAAAACCAGCGCCCGCTTGATACGTGTCGTTCCCTGTTTTCCAGCCGCCGAAGGTTTTTTTTCCTGCCGGCGGGCTCATACCCCCTTGATCCGGCAGGATGATGACCGCTCCGGCTTCCACGGACTTGGTGTCCGGCGCCGTACCGCCGCCTTCACCCGGGCTGAAACTGACGGTGTAGGTCTTATTGTTGAATAAATCACAGCCGCTGAGCAGCAGCAACCCGAAAGCCAGGCTTACGCCCAGCAGACCCTTGAAAAACCATGTTTTTTGGCACATAATTTTCTTCTCCTATTAAAAAAGTTGACGCGGAAACGGCTCTCCGGCATACCGGCGACCGGGCGAGGCGGACGGCAGCCGGAGGCTTTTTCCGTATATATTGCAACCGCAACGCGGTTATGCGCGTGACAAGAGGATTCCCCAGTGTTCCATGCCGCGCCGGGAATCGCGGCGCCAGCGGCAAGAGATAAAGAGCATGTCGTATTGATAGAAACGCGGCGTGTTTTTGAATAGAGGCCGGAGCGCCGGTTGAAAGAGGGTTTCCCTCCCCGTCCGCAGCCCCGCCGGTTTTTATGGCGGATACATTTACGGATACGCCTGCGGATACGTTTATAGGCGCGCTTTTGAGACCCTGCGGGGGGGGGGGGGGGGAGGTCGGAAACAAGCGGGTCATTAAAAAAATCTCCTATAAAAACGCTTGCGTATAAGAGAATTGCCGCCGCATATTGTACGCGGCGCATACGATATGCGGCGCGTACAATATGCGCGATATAGAAACGCAATTCTCTTTTCTAACGAGGCTATAAAGCCGCGTATGAAAGTACTATAGCGCATAGCGCGGCGAAAGTCAAGGTTCCGCGCTATTTTAGCTGTTTTAGTCAAAAAGAGTCCCTCCTTTTGCCGCGCCGCGGCTCGGGATCCGCCTTCCTGTTGATCTTTCCCCCCATATATGCTAGAGTATGCGCCGATGTTTCTAAAGAGTCTGGACATATTCGGCTTTAAATCGTTTGCCGAGCGTACGCATATTGAATTTGCGGATGGAATAACCGCGCTGTTAGGGCCTAACGGGTGCGGCAAATCCAATGTAGTTGATGCCATCAAGTGGGTGTTGGGCGAGCAGAAGTCAACCGCGATGCGGGCCGAAAAGATGGAAGACGTGATCTTCAACGGCACGGACAGCCGCAAACCCCTCAATGTGGCGGAAGTGAGCCTTATCCTTGCCAATGACGCGAAACTCCTCCCCCTCGACATGCCCGAAGTGCAAATACGGCGCAGGCTTTTCCGCTCCGGCGAGAGCGAGTACTATATCAATACAAGTCCGGTCAAGTTGAAAGAGGTGCGGGAGCTGTTCTGGGACACAGGCGTTGGAAAAGCGGCGTATTCGGTCATGGAACAGGGCAAAATCGATCAGGTTCTGTCTTCCAAGCCGGACGAGCGCCGTTATCTCTTTGAAGAGGCCGCCGGCATCACTAAATTTAAGGTGAAAAGCAGGGAAGCCGCGCTTAAACTGGCGAAAACCGAAGAAAACATGCGTCAGGTTGAAGGCATTTTAGGCGAAGTGAAGCGCAGTTATGACGCGCTCAAGGCGCAGGCCGATAAAACCCTCAAATACCGGACGTTAAAGGATGACGTGTTCCATCTTGAACTCGACATTCAGTTGTTGCGCCTGAAACGTTTTAAGGACGGGCGGGACGAATGTGACAAGACCCTGCGCAAACGTACCGAAGAACGGGACGCGCTTAAGGCGGAGCTTGACGCGGTGAACAAGACGCTTGAAGAAAATATGGACAGGGTGAACGAGATGGAATCCCGCCTTGTCGAGTATCAGAAGACTATCTACGCGCTCGCCGTTGAAAAGAACGCCAAAGAAAAGGAAGCCAAACTGCTCATTGAGCGGCGCGATGAGAGCAAGACAAAAATAGCCCAAAACGAGGCGCGCGAGCGTCACATATCCATCAAGATTGAGGAATTGACCGATGACGCCGATGAGCAGGATGTCAGCGTCCGTGACCTGCGGCGCAAGGCGGTTGATATTGAAGACAATATCCATTCTTTTGAGGAAAACATTGGGCTCGCTTCTTCCCGCGTCGGCGAAAACGAACGCGCCGCCAAACGCGCTGAAGAAGAAATAAGGGGCTTTGAAAAGTCTCAAGGCGTCCATGAAAAAGACCTTGAAAAAATCACCGATGATATTGTCGCGGCTCTGGACGCGGGGCTTAAAGACGCGGGCTATTCCGCGGCCGGACGCAAGGCGAGCGAAGC
>JAIRLZ010000096.1 GCA_031259035.1 Treponema sp.
CCCCCTACGGGAACCGGCACGCTTATATACCCCTTCGCGCCGTCTCCCTCGCCCCGGTAGTACCGGTCGTCTTCATTGGGATTGTCGGCATCCGGATCTCCGTCCAGATTCAGCGGGTCCGCTTTCCTAAACACCGCCTCGTACGTATCCGCGAAGAACTCCAGGGTCTCCGTATTCAGCGATCTGGCGCCGCCCCCGCTTTGCCGGGGGACGCCCACCCTCACGCCAACGACATCCCCGTCTTTATATCCAATCTCAGACGCTTGGGGGGGGGGGGGGCATCCCGACCGCTCCACCCCTCGCCGCAGGCGCCCAGCGCCGCCAGAACCGCCGCAACGACCGCCAGCGCCGCGACAAGCCCGGCGCGGAAACGCCGCGCCTTCGCCTCAGTTTGTTTGCCCGCTTCTTTCATAACGCTCTCCTAAAAAACAGCCGCCCCGCGCCTGCGCCAGCGCGGAGTCGCACTCTCCGATAGTATATCATAAAACACACGAATGTAAATACGCCGCGATAGAAACTTCCATAATTTTTACGCGGAAAAGGGCGCCGGCGCAACATCATAAACGTAAGCCTTAAAAGCCGGGTTTTTGCTTGCATTTGTATTTATTGAAATACTTTTTCATACGGTTTCCTCCTAAATGTGAATGGATGCCTTGCAGCCATTGCGCGAGAAATATCAAGAGACCGCGCGGAGCCGCCCGCGCAACGCCTCTCCGGGGCGGTTTATGCGCCCTCCCGCCGCTGACAAAAAGCGCGGCTTATGATATGATCTGATCGCGTTCCAAACCTGTCGCCATAAGGCGCGTTTTGAAACAAGCTCAGGTGGAGAAAATTGCACAAACTATAAGCCCTCAACTTATAACGCAAGTTCGCGTTTTGAGAAAGGCTCCATAAGGAGAAATTATGCGAAGCGATGTGGTCAAGAAAGGGATCGCGCGCGCGCCGCAGCGGTCGCTGTTTAAGGCGCTGGGATTTATTGACGAGGAGTTGAGCCGTCCGCTCATCGGGATTGCGGTTGCGAAAAGCGAAATAGCGCCGGGACACCTGCATCTTGACCTCATAGCGAAAGCGGCGGCGGACGGCGCGCGCATGGCGGGCGGCGTTCCCGTGCAGTTTCCCGTGATCGGCGTATGCGACGGCATTGCGATGGGACATGAGGGTATGCGCTACTCTCTGGTTACGCGGGAGTTGATAGCGGATTCCATTGAGTGTATGGCGATGGCTCATGGGTTTGACGCGCTGGTCTTTATTCCGAATTGCGACAAGATCGTCCCGGGTATGCTCATGGCCGCGGCGCGGCTGGACCTGCCTTCGGTGTTTGTGTCAGGAGGACCCATGCTTGCCGGACGTAAAAGCGGCGGCGCGCCGCTGACCTTGACCGACATGTTTGAGGCGGTCGGCGCGGTTGGCTCCGGCGCGATGACCGAGGCGGAGCTTGCCGAACTTGAAAACGCCGCGTGTCCAGGCTGCGGCTCCTGCGCGGGCATGTTCACCGCCAATTCGATGAACTGCGTTGTCGAGGCGCTGGGCATGGCGCTGCCGGGCAATGGCGCCATACCGGCGGTTATGGCTGAACGGGTTCGTCTTGCGAAAAAGACCGGGGCGCTTGTTCTTGACGTACTGAAAAAAGACATCCGTCCGCGCGCAATTATGACGGAAACGGCGTTTATGAACGCGCTTGCCTTGGATATGGCGCTGGGCTGTTCCACCAATACGGCGCTGCACCTGCCCGCCATCGCCCATGAAACGGGCTTTGCGCTGGATATGGCGCTTATAAACACGGTGAGCGCCGCCACGCCGAATCTGTGCCATCTCGCGCCAGCCGGCTCCGCGGTCATCGAAGACCTCCACGCGGCGGGAGGAGTCCCGGCGGTCCTGGCGGAACTTGCTAAAAAAAATCTGATCGACGTGGCGGCGCCCACGGTGTACGGCGCGCTTCAAGACAGCGTGAAACACGCGGTGAAT
Organism: Treponema sp.; assembly: GCA_031259035.1. Classification (GTDB taxonomy): domain Bacteria; phylum Spirochaetota; class Spirochaetia; order Treponematales; family Breznakiellaceae; genus JAIRKH01. The sequence continues at coordinate 1,966 of JAIRLZ010000096.1, forward strand.
CGTAACACGGCTGTCATCAGACCCATAGACAATCCTTTTTCCCCAACCGGAGGGATTGCGGCTCTGTTCGGCAACCTCGCGCCGGACGGTTGCGTTGTCAAACAGAGCGCGGTCGCTCCGGGTATGCTGAAACACGAGGGGCCGGCGCGTTGCTTTGATTCCGAGGAGGAGGCTTTTGACGCGATCATGGGCGGAAAGATACTCGCGGGAGACGTCGTGGTCATCCGGTATGAGGGTCCGCGCGGGGGGCCGGGCATGAAGGAAATGCTTGCGCCCACCGGGGCGCTTGCGGGCAGGGGGCTTGACGACAAGGTCGCGCTTGTCACGGACGGCCGCTTTTCGGGCGCGACGCGCGGCGCGGCCATCGGCCATGTGTCGCCTGAAGCCGCTGAAGACGGGCTTATCGGGCTTCTTAGAGACGGGGATCGCATCAGCGTCGACATACCCGTCCGCGCTATTACGGCGCTGTTAAGCGACGCGGAGATAGCGCAAAGAAAGCGTGAAAAAGCGCCCTTTATTCCCAGGACATGCGATCCGCGCAGTTATCTTGCGCGCTATGCAAGGCACGTCAGTTCCGCCGCAATGGGCGCGGTGTTTAAGTAAGGAGCTGTTCAGAAATAACATGACCGTTTGGTCATGTTATTTCCTAATTGCGTAAGCAATTAAAACAACATGCTGTGCATGTTGTTTATGAACAGTTCCTAACTCATGTTACGCAAGGGCGACGCAAAAATGTGAACGAGACGTCAAGTTTGAAGACGCGCAAGCAGTGTCTTCAAATCCTCCCACGCGGGGCGCTTTAGGCTTGCGTCGCGCAGAAGGGCGCTGGGATGATACGTGGCGATGAGGGGAATGGCGGGCGCGGCGGCGTTATCCGCCGGATAATCCGGCGTGTAGTCAAAGAACTTTCCGCGCAGCCGCCCGATGCCTTCGCTCGTGTGGAGCATGGTTTGCGCCGCGATTCTTCCCATGCAGAGGATATACGCCGGACGCAGAACCCGCATCTGCCGCGCAAGAAACGGGGCGCAGGCCGCGGCTTCTTCGGGCGAAGGATCGCGGTTGCCGGGCGGGCGGCATTTTACGGTGTTGGTAATGAAGCAATTCGTTGTACGGGAAAGGTTTATACTGGCGAGCATACGGTCAAGAAGATGACCGGCGGCGCCCACAAAGGGTTTGCCCCGTTCATCTTCTTCAGAGCCGGGCGCCTCGCCTATGACCAGCGCGAGCGGCCGCTCGACGCCTTCGCCCGGCACAGGAAGAATGCGCAGCGCGCACAAGCCGCACGCCTTGCATTCGCGGACTTCCGCCGCTATAGTTTCAAGGCTGTCGCCGCCGCCCGCAACACGTTGCGCGGCGCCATCCTCCGCCGCGTCATCTTCAAAGACGGGCGTTTCCCTTTCCCGCCAATGTCCATCCCGCAGAAAGTCGCCGGACGTATCAAACAGCGCCGCCAGCCGCGTTTTATCTTCCGCCGTCATTGACGCCGCCATTGCGCCGCTTGGCTATTGGGCAATCGCGGGCTGTTCATCTAACGTTTGCAGGTTAAGGAAAAGCGCGCCGCCGTCCGCGCCTTCGGTGAGCAGCCTGTCCTGATAGAAGATCACGGACGCGAAAGGGTGAACCGCAACCGAAGAAGCGGCTTGAAGGTTCAGATTGGAATCAAAACGCGCCAGATAGAAGCCGGCGGGACCGGATGCGTCATTGGCTGCGCTAATGGCGTACAGATCGTTTCCATTCACCCAGAGCAGGCTGTTTACGCTTATGGCGTCCGCGCCCCACGCCTCAGTTTCAAGCGAGTCAATCGCTATCTTCACCAGCCGGTACGACGCTGAATCATCTTGCGCGGAAAGAGCGATAATAGCGCCATTGACGATGGTTATGGTTCTTACATTCAACAAAACGCCGTCCGAATCTTTTATCCATGCGCCGGTAGCCGCGTCAATCTGAACGATCTTGCCCAATGGCGAATCCGCCGCGCCAAGAACCGCCCCAAACATGACAGACCGGATTTCTTGCCCTTCATTACTCTCCGGTTCCCTCTGATCATTGTTTATCAACTCCTGCTGATCGCGGGCTATTTCCTGCCGTTCCTGCTGGGCTTCCGCGGTCTTTTGTTCGGCAAACTCCTGACTCTGTCGCGCTTCCTCTTCCATCTGGGCTGCGGCTTCTTCTCGTTGCGCGATCTCTTGTTCTCGTTGCGCGAGTTCCTGTTCTCGCTGCGCGTCCTCTCCATCATCTCCGGAAGCCGCCTCCTCCTGTGCGAGCTGTTCCCGTTCCTGCTCAAGCTGCTCCCGCTCCTGCTCAATGGCTTCCCGTTCCTGCGCCGCGGCCTGTTCTTGCGCCTGCGCCCTCTGTTCGGCTTCCTCCGCTTCACGCTCCTTTAGGTCCACCATGTCCTGCCGGGCATCTATACCCATATCCTGTTCTTTCCGTTGCTCTTCCACCACCTCTGGATCGGTAAGCGGCGTCGTATTGACCGCGCTTAAAGAACCCGCTTGGACGTTTCCAAGCGGAATAACGATAAGGGTCTGTCCGGGCCACTCGCTGTAATGAACCGCCATGCCGGTTTTTTCCCCGACAAGGTTGGCGGTTACAATTTCATTATAATTGGCGTTAAAATACTGTATATTTTTGTGGAACACCGCATTGTAAATGGTGATATAGTGGGCGAGAAGCGAGGCGTCTTGCGAAGAATAGCGGTAAGCCGCTTCCAGATAGCCCTGAATGATGAGTCGTAAATTTCTAATGTGATCGACCCCGACATTGGGTCCAAGTCCAAAAATATCCGCATCGAATTTGCCGGTCTCTTCCGGCGATACACAATGAATGACAAAATAACGTCCGGTTTGTCCCGCGCGAGCCGAACCGCCGCTAACGCTTCTGCCTAAACTGTTCCCTATTCCCCAAATAGCGGCGCGGCTGTCGATTATAGCGGGTATGTTAGTATTATTGATAAATTCCACCGAACCCGACCCCTGATGCTCTAACAACTCCCTGTCATTAACAGTCTCTTGGGCAAAAATATCCACAGATCCGCAGAAAATAAGAGAAATAATCAAGAAAGAACGGATGTTGCGCATATACACTCCTTTTTCCTTATATGATAAACGAAAAAATACAAAAGGCAAGCGGGAAGCCGCAAAAACGGATCGCGGCGTGAATCCGGCGGGCGGTGTTCCGCAACGCGAGATTAACCGCGCGGATTCTGCGAAAAGTCTTGTCATGCCGCCCTTGCATGTACACAAAAATAGAAGATGGCGCTTTTTCACATCAGGAACTGTGCGGAAGCGAGGTCTAGTCCCCCGCCCTTCAGGGCCGGGAGGTTCATTTTTGCACAGTTCCTCAGTCTACGCTCCTTCCAGCAAGGCTTTGCCCAGCTTCCAGTTGTCGCCCGCGCCCATAGTGAGGAAAAGATCGCCCGCTTTGAGCGTGGCTTTGACGAGCGGAACCGCGTCCAAAGGCTCTTCCACATACCAAATTTCCCGTGCGTGGGCGGCATATTCCGCTTTTTTAATGGTTTCAATCTTTTCAAACAACGTCCTGCCCGTAACGCCGCCCGAATACGTCTCACGCGCTGAGGCGTAGATTTTATGCAGCAGAAGCGCGTCCGCTCCGTCAAACGCCGCCGCAAACTCGTCCAGGAGGGCGGCGGTGCGGGTGTACGTGTGGGGCATAAAACTCACGATAAGGCGGCGGTTGGGATAAAAGGTTTTGAGACCTTCAATGGTGGTCTTTATGGCGGTGGGATGGTGGGCGTAATCATCCATAAAGAGAACGCCGTTTTTCTCCCCGATGATTTCGGAGCGGCGTTTGCTTCCGCAAAAACGCTCCAGTCCGCGCCGCGCCCCTTCAAGCTGCGCTTTGGTCATGGATACGGCGTTGACGCCGGCGGCGCGGTTCTCGGCTCGCGCTATGGATGAAACAAGCGCAAGCGCCGCTGCGGCGTTGAGCGCGTTGTGCCTGCCGGGAACCCTCAGCGTGAAAGGCTCCGCAAAAGCGTTCAGTTCAAATACGAGCCGCTCGTTTTCTACGGAAAAGCTCTTTATCCTGAAATCTCCCCGCGCGGTAAACCCGTAGGGCGTGAACACGATGCCGCGCTTTTCTTTTCTGAGCGTCTCGGCGACTTCACACGCGCCTTCGTCATCCGCGCAGTAGACAAGCTCCCCGCTTGGAGGAAGGTTCCTCCCATATTCTACAAAGGCGTCCCGTATGGACTCGTATGTGGGGTAGTAGTCCTGATGGTCGCTTTCCACGCTGGTGAGTACGATGCGTTTTGGGTGAAAGGAGAGGAAATGCCGCCGGTATTCACACGTTTCCGCTACGAAATACGTATTGCCAAGCGAAAGCGTTGAGCGCCCGTTAAAAACGCTTGTCGCGCTTCCCGCCAATATCCGCGCGGGCAAACGCGCTCCTTTCAGCAGGGCGCCGGCCAGGGCCGTTGTGGTGGTCTTGCCATGAACGCCCGCGATGCCGGACGAGTCGAAATTGGCTGAATACGCGCCGAGCGCGTCCGTGTATTTGAACAGCGGTATGCCGCGCCGGGACGCTTCCAACAGTTCCGGATGCGTTTCTGGGGAATACGCCGCGGAATAGACGACGAAATCAATGCCATCGTGTATGTGCGCGGCGTCAAAGGTTTCAACATACGGGACGCCGAGTTCTTTAAGGATCGCGTCCGTGTAAAAAACATCGCTTGTATCCGAACCGCTCACTCTAACGCCGGCGTTGAGCAACAGTTCCGCCAACGCGGACATGCCGGTGCCTTTGACGCCCACGCAAAAGACGCATGAATTCGGCTGTACGGTAAAAACAGGTTCTTTCATCATACGCGGTTACAGACTGCCGGACAAGGCGGCAAGATGTTGTATCATTTCCTCTATTGGTTTCATATTTGAGCCTTTCCCAAAACGCGAACTATGTTCGGGTTAGTTTTGGAACAGGCTCCAATAATAGCTGATTTTTTATTTATGTTCAAGGTGTCGCAGGGTATAGGCGGAATCGGCGCGGCGTAAGAGTCGGCGTCCATCTGCGCATAGCGTTGTTCCGGCGGGCGGCATGAGCCGTGGGAAGGGGCTGACCGGCGAATGGAGGCCGAGCCGCCCGGCGGCGTTCCCAGCTACACTGAGGCGCGTAAACAGACTGCGACCACAAAGTCGCCTCGTCATGTGCGGTAGGGGCGTACACCATTATTTTCTTTTCAAGCTAGGCTGTTCCAAAACGCGCCTTATGGCGTCAGTTTTGGAACAGGCTCAATTCTCCAGTGTATTTTAAACCCACTGGCGGATGGCTGTCAGCGTCTATGCTTCTTGCTGTATCGTACATAGCGGCGCATCCACATGGGATGGACACACATCCACAGAGGAATACACGGGCGACACAGCATGAGGACGAGGATGACGACAAGCAGCGCAACCGCGACAATCGCCAGTACGAGAATCGCCACGCAAATCGGAGACGCGGCGCAACTCTGGACGGATTGAGCGGGTCTTTCCGACAGCACATACTGTACTGGAGGCGGAGAAATAATCTGAATGTTCTCTGCCGGCGGAGAATTCTCCACTTGAGCGGGAGGCGGAGTCCCAGCGGAAGACGGAGTATTCTTCGTCTGAGCGGGTGGTGGAGGATTTTCCGCCTGAGCGGGAGGCGGAGGCTCAGTGGAAGACGGAGGATTCTCCGCCTGAGCGGGGGGCTGAACGGGAACGGGCGCGGAAGCTGACTGCTCTGGCGGCAGTTGTTCAATGCGCACCTGCGTATACCCGGAAGCCGCCATCCCTATGGCGTCCCCCGCGTCCCGGTAAACATCGGCGACTCTGGGATCGGATGCGGGAATGCGGCTGTCAACGGTGGCTATCACCTGTTGGTTATTATTCAGATTGATTACCCTGACACGGGCGCCAAACGACAGACTTGAATGGCCGATATGATAACCGCTTTTTGAAGCGTTATACGAAGCGTCTCCCGTCTGGGACTGGCTAAAACAAAAAATTGGAAAGAATAACCCAAGTATTAAAGCCGCGATCAAAGATTTCACAATAAACCTCCTATTTTTTTACGTTGATAAACCCGAATGCATAGCCTATGGTAAAGGAAAACATTCCCCGCTTGTAGCCGGTTTCGGCGGCGTCATGAATAGTCGTTTTGCCAAAATCGCCCGAATAGCGGATGTCGGCGAGAATTATCCCGGGGCCAAGCCTTGTCGCAACCTCAAACCCGGCGATAAACCCCAAAGGCGCGGATGCGGAGCGGGAAAAGTCGTCCTCATCTCCCCCCGGATTGCCGCGGTACATGGTTTTCCCCAAAGGGGCAAACGCGAACAAACCGCCATAAGGGGCAAGCCGGAAAATGCCGGGCCTGAAATTCAATTTGACAAAAACCGGAAAAATCAGGGAAAAGGAACGATACCTTTTGTTCGCCAAAACAGGAGTATAGGCGCCGCCGCCGCCGGAAGTATCGGTTATTCCCCGGTAGACCAGATCGTCCCAGGCAAAATCAATTTCCGCCTGAAACGAAATCAGGGAATTGAGCCGCGCCGTTATAAAAAGTCCCCCTTCATAATTGAGGGAATGCGCGCCGGGAACGGTTTCTTCGGGCGCCGTGTACCAATGGCCGGAAACGCCCGACCGCAGACCCACATGGAGTATTTTATCGACCCACGCTTTTTCCGCCTCCGCTTCGGCTTTCGCCGGTTTTTCAATAATATGGGAAAAAAGCCATTCCACAAGACCCGGAAGGCTCTCCAGTCCCGTTTCTATATTCTGATACATGAGATCGTCCGTGTAGATCATGGTGGAATCGCTCATGTCCCAAAGCCACAACTGGAGGAAACTCT
>JAIRLZ010000172.1 GCA_031259035.1 Treponema sp.
CCTTCGCCTCATCGGGAAAAGAGCGGACATGATCTCCGCGCAGAAAAAAGGTGGCGCATACCCGCAGATACTCCAGAATTGCAAGCAGTTTGCCTGTTGTTAAATCGGGACCGTCGTCAAAGGTAAGCGCTATATATTTGTCAGCCGCCATTTCCCCTCCGCATACGAGACATTCGATGGCAACGCAAAACCGCCGCGAATCAGACGCGCCCTAAAGGACGCGCCTTTTCGGGTGCTCCCGTTTCAACCTCATGTTCCCAACACAATGTCGGACAGGATGTTCTCGTACAGTTCCTGCTTGCCGCTTGTCCAACCAATCTTGCCGTATTCCTTTGCAAGAGATGCGGCCGCTTCAAGGGTAAGCTCGCCCTTCTCGAATTTCGCGCCGTCGCCTGAATCAAAGGACGCGTACCGTTCCTTGAGCAACTTCGGAAGCCGTCCGTCCTCAATGATCGCAACGGCTTTTTCAAGACCGTAGGCGAAACTGTCCATGCCGCCGATGTGCGCGAGGAACAGGTCTTCGGGATCTATTGAGTTGCGCCGAATCTTCGCGTCAAAGTTGAGTCCGCCGGTTTTGAAGCCGCCCATGCGGAGAATGGCAAGCATCGCCTGGGTTGTTTCGTATACGCTTGACGGGAATTGATCGGTGTCCCAGCCATTGCGCGGCTCGCCGCGGTTCGCGTCCACGGATCCAAGCATGTCGTTGTCCACACACACGTTGAGTTCGTGGGCGAAATCGTGTCCGGCAAGCTCCGCATGGTTCGCTTCGATGTTGAGTTTAAAATCCTTGTCGAGTCCGTGGGCGCGGAGGAAACCGATAACGGTTTCGGAATCGAAATCGTACTGGTGTTTGGTGGGTTCCATAGGTTTCGGCTCAATGTAAAAACACCCCGTAAAGCCCTGTTTGCGTCCGTAATCGCGGGCAATGGAGAGGAGCGTCGCCAGATGTTCTTTTTCGCGCTTCACGTCGGTGTTGAGCAGGCTCATGTAACCTTCGCGCCCGCCCCAAAAGGTGTAGCCCTGACCGCCCAGTTTGATGGTTCCGTCAATGGCGTTCTTCACCTGATTCGCGGCGTGGACGACCACGGCAAACTCAGGGTTGGTGGCCGCGCCGTTCATAAAGCGGGGATTGGTGAACACGTTGGCAGTTCCCCAGAGCAGTTTCACGCCGGTCGAATCCTGCCGTTTTTTCAGTTCGTCAATAATAACGGCGAGATTTTTCGCGGACTCGTCTGTGTCCTTGCCTTCAGGCGCAATGTCGCGGTCATGCCATGCGTAGAATTCCGCGCCGATCTTGGTGATAAACTCAAACGCGGCGTCGGCTTTGTTCACCGCATTTCGCATGGGGTCATCGCTGGAATTCCACGGAAAAAGATGGGTCGCCGAGCCGAAGGGATCCGCGCCGTCGCCACAGAAGCTGTGCCAGTAGGCGATGGCAAACCGAAGCCAGTCCTTCATCTTCTTGCCATGAACAACTTTTTCCGCGTCGTAGTATTTAAATGCAAGCGGATTTTTAGAAGCCGCCCCCTCAAATGGAATTTTCCCAATACCGGGGAAATATTCCTTGTTACCGATAAAATAATTTGCCATAAAGGTCTCCTTTGCTAATAAAGTTACGTATGATCGATGCGCGATAGCGGCGGCGATCAAAAAACAACAGCCCGTTCATTTATAAAGCGGCGCCAGCGCGTTCAAATACTTGTTGTACTCGGCGTACGCCTTGTTGTACATGGCCGTGGATCCGGCGTCGGGCGCGATATTTTCGTCTTCCCGAATCGGGATATGCTCATCTGTAAGCTCGGCGATACCCACGCTCTTGCCTTCCAGCTTGAGCAGGCACCACAACGCCTGAATCGCGCCGCCCATTGCGGCGGCTTCCGCGCTTGCGGACCGCCGGACAGGCAGATTCATGATGTCCGCAGCCATCTGCCGCCATAGCGGGCTTTTGCTCCCGCCGCCCGTGATCCTGATTTCCCGCGCTTTGAAACCAAGCGCCTGAAACGCCTCAAGCCCAATCCTCATGCCGAATATGGCGGATTCAAGCGCGGCGCGGGCTATGTTCTCCCGCGAACAATTCGCCGCGGTTAAGCCCGCGACGCTCGCCCTGCCGTTAGGAAGGTTCGGCGTACGCTCGCCGTTAAAAAAGGGCAAGAACACCACGCCATTCGCGCCAGCCGGAGCCTTCGCCGCCAATGCGTCGAATTCTTTTACGTCAAGGCCAAAGAGTTTCCGCGTTTCTTCCGAAGCGACCGTACAGTTCATCGTACATAAGAGAGGCAGATAGCCGCCTGTCGAGGAATTGAAGCCGGAGAGCCCATTTTTAGGATCCGCCAATGGGACATCCGAATACCCGAACAGCGTACCCGATGTGCCGAGGCTCATGGCGAGGAAGCCGTCTTTCACCGCGCCAACGCCGATAGCGCCCATCATATTGTCGCCGCCGCCGGATGAAACGGGAATTCCCGCCGGAATTCCAAACCGCGCCGCCGCTTGTTCCGTAACAAAGCCGTTCGGCTCGTCGGACGCTATGATCGGCGGCAGCAAACCAAACAATTTTTCGTCAATAATGGCGCATATTTTCTCTGACCATGTACGGGTTCTGCCGTTAAAAACAGCCGTGCCGGAAGCGTCGCCACATTCGGCCTTATATGCGCCGGTGAACACATAGTTGAGGTAATCGTGAGGCAGCATGATGTAGCGCAGTTTGGCGAAGGCTTCCGGTTTGCGCCGTTTGAGCCATAGAATTTTCGGCGCCGTGAAACCCGGCAACATCAGGTTGCACACTTCGGCGATAACGGCGTCATCTCCGCCAGCCGCTTCCGTGATGACGCGGCACTCTTCGACTGTGGATGTATCGTTCCATAGCTTCACATTGTACAGCGGCTTGCCGTCCCCATCGAGAGGCGCGAATCCGTGCTGATGGCCTGAAATTCCGATTGCCGCTATGCTGTTTTTATCACATGCGGAAAGAGAGGCGAAACATTTTTCCAAAGCGGCGTCGTACCACTCGATCTTCTGTTCGCGCGTGCCATCGTTTTCGGCGATAAGATCGACAGGCTCCTGAAAACTTGAGACGCTCCTATGCGCTTCCCAGTCGTAGAGAACCACTTTAACACTTTGGGTTCCCATATCTATTCCAGCTATTGTTTTCATATACTCCCTCTACTCCCTCGCATCTTCTGAGGCTGTTCCAAAACTTCAGTTTTGGGAAAGCAACCTTAGATGTAGCGGGAAAAAGCGGGCTTCAGGCCGCTTTTTCCAAAGCTTTTCCCAAAACCAACCGGGTTTTGGGAAAAGCTCATCCCAAACCAGCTTTACGGCGGGTATACACATCGTAGAAGACCGCCAGAAGAAGAATGACCGCCTTGACGACGTACTGCCAATGCGCCCCCAGATTCATCAATGACATGCCGTTGTTGATGGCCGCCATGACCAAGCCGCCGACAATGACGCCGACCACGGTGCCGATGCCGCCGGACGCGGAAACGCCGCCGATATAACAGGCCGCGATGGCGTCCATCTCAAACATGTTGCCGGCTTGAGGCAAGGCGCTGTTCATATAGCCTGTGGAAACAACAGCGGCAAGTCCTGTCAGTCCGCCCATAATACAGTACACGGTAAAGGAAATCATTTCTGAGTTGATGCCGGAAAGTTTGGCGGAACGGGAGTTGCCGCCCACCGCATAGATGTAACGTCCCAGAACGGTGTTTTTCATCATGTAATTAAACGCGAAAATGGTGGCGCCCAGTACCGCCACAACAATCGGAAGTCCGCGATATGTGGCGAAGCGCTGGCACAACGCCATAACCAAAACGGAGATAAGAATGAGCTTCGCCGCAAAAAGTGGAGTTGGAATAACCGCAAAATTATTCCGTTTTTTGCCGCCCCGTGAAATAATCTCCGCGATGATGAACACGCCAACAATAATCAGACCAATGATCAGCGGCGTCATATCCACATCGCCAGCATAGAGATTCGGAAAGAAACCGGACGCCATCTGCTTGTACCCTTCGTTTTTCAGAGAAATGGGGCTGATATTGGTAACGATGTACGTCAATCCTCTAAAAAGGAGCATGCCTGCCAGCGTAACGATAAACGCGGGAATCTGCAAGCCGGCGATCCAAAGCCCTTGGAACGCTCCGATAGCCACGCCCACGATCAGAGAAATAATCACGGTGGGAACCATGCCTATGCCGGTGTTGTACAGCATGGCGCTTATCGCCCCGACAAAGGCGCAAACCGATCCGACTGAAAGATCAATGCCGCCGATGATAATCACCTGAACCATGCCCGTGGCAAGAATCAGTACATAACTATACTGAATAAAAATATTGGTAAAGTTGCGGGAATTGAGATTAGTTCCATGCGTCAGCACGGCAAAAACAATCATAATCAGCGCCAGCATCAGGAACATCGAATAGCTCCTGATATTGGTTTTAATCAATTCGCCGATACCGGTCTTCTGTTTCTGTATATCACTCATATTTTTCTCCTGAGATGTCACACCGCCCTAATCCAAAAGGGCAATCCGCATAATTTTTTCCTGATCGGCCTCGTCATGCGCCAGTTCCCCTTTGATCTTCCCCTCGTTCATCACGTAGATTCTGTCAGCCATGCCCATGGCTTCGGGAAGTTCCGAACTGATCATAATGACGCTTTTGCCGCGCGCCACAAGGTTGTTGAGAATCTCGTAGATTTCCGTCTTGGCGCCAACGTCAATGCCGCGAGTCGGCTCATCTACGATGAAGATGTCCGGCTCCGCGAACAAGGCGCGGCTTACCACCACCTTCTGCTGGTTCCCGCCGGAAAGGTTTCGGGCAAGCTGATTGACGGACGGCGTTTTGATGCGGAGATCGCGCCGGTATTTCTCGACTTCCTCAATTTCCCGCGCCGCGTCTACAAGTCCAAATCTCGACAGTTTTTTCAGAGATGAAGCGGATATGTTTACTTTGACGCTTTGGATAAGAATGAGACCCAATACCTTGCGATCTTCCGAAACATAGCCCAAGCCGTTGTTAAGCGCCGCGCGCGCGGATTTCAACACAACCCGCTTGCCATGCAGGTACAGCTCGCCCTCGCTGCGGAAGCCGTAGGACTGCCCGTACAGACTCATCATCAATTCGGTGCGCCCCGCGCCCATTGGTCCGCAGAAGGCGACAATTTCGCTCTTGCGAACATAGAAGGACGCGCCGTCCACCACCTTCATGCTGTGGTACTCTGGATGGTAAACCGACCAATTCTTCACCTCCATGACCGTCTCGCCGGGGCGGGATTTCCGTTCCGGAAACCGGCGCGTCAAGTCGCGCCCAACCATATCCTTTATGATCATCGCCTCCGTCAGATTGTCTTTTTTTACATCGTACGAGGAAACGCTTTTCCCATCCCGCAGCACCGTAACCGTGTCGGCGATCTTCAGCGCTTCGTTCAGTTTATGAGAAATCATAATTGATGTGATGCCTTGTCGCTTGAATTCAAGAATCAAATCAAGGAGTTTCGCGCTTTCCTCGTCATTCAGCGAAGAGGTCGGCTCATCAAGAATGAGCAGTTCGACCCGCTTGGAAAGCGCGCGCGCAATCTCCACAAGTTGCTGCTTGCCCACACCCAGCTTGCTTATAATCACCGTTGGATTTTCTTTTAAGCCGACCCGATCCAAAAATTTCTGGGATTCTTTTATATAATGATTCCAATTGATAACGCCGAAAGTTGTTTTCATGTGTCCAAGGAAAATATTTTCATATATAGAAAGATAAGGGCTTAACGCGAGTTCCTGATGAATAATGGTGAGGCCTTCTTTTTCACTGTCTTTAACACTATGATAATTGGTTTCCCTCCCTTTGTAAAAAACTTTGCCTTCGTAGGCGCCCTTGGGATACACCCCGCTGACAACGCTCATCAGGGTGGATTTTCCCGCGCCGTTTTCTCCGCATAAAGAGTGAATTTCCCCTTTCTTCACCTTTAGACTGACATTATCAAGCGCCCGGACGCCGGGAAATTCCTTGGTAAGATTCTCTATTTCCAGTATATATTCACTCATATACAAAACTTCTCCGCAAAATTTTTCGCATCACAAACAATCGGCTTTTTTAGAGCGCACTAAACAGCAAAGCCGGCTGTAAACCGGCTTTGCTGTTTACAGCCGGCAGGCTAACCGCACGCTCGCTGTAAGATTATTTCAGGTTGTTTTGGTCGATCTCTTCCTGGGTATAGAACCCGGCGTTCACCGGATCCTTCCAGTTTTCTTTGTAGATGATCACCGGGTCAAGAAGATAGGCTTTCACTATTTTCTTACCGGTGTCGCCGATGCTCTCAAGTCCAATGGAAGAAGCGAGAACCGCGCCCGGAATATTCGGGGTCGTTCCGTTTACCGCGGCTTCGGCAAGGATAATCGCGGCTTCGGCAAGTTTTGTCGTGTCTTTGAATACGGTCATGTACTGCTCGCCGTTTTTGATGGACGCGGTGGACGCGGCTTCGGCGTCCTGACCGGTAACAATCGGCAACTTGTCGGCGTATTTGGCGTCGGCTTTACAGGCTTCAATGATCGCGCGGGCAAGCGTATCGTTCGGAGCGAGAACCGCGTCAAGCGTTACGTCTTTCGCGTCGCCGTTCAGCAGGTTTTCCATACGGGTTTTGGCGACAGGCGCCTGCCAGTTCTCAGTGGCGATACGCTGAAAATTCGTCGTATCTTTTGATGTCTTGGGATAGGGACCAACGACAATAAGGGCGCCACTTTCAATGTAGGGATTAAGTACGCTCATCGCGCCGTCATAGAAGAAGAAGGCGTTGCCGTCTGTGGGAGAACCGGCAAAAAGAGTGATGTACTTAGGATCGGCGGCGCTGGCGCTCTTGAGATTCAAACCTCTCTCAATTCCTTGTCCCTGGAGCTGACCGACCTTGAAATTATTAAAGGTGATATAATAGTCATAATCCGAGGAATTCGGAATGATGCGGTCGTACGCGATAACCGTCACCTTGTCGCGGGCGGCGTCCGCGACAGCGGCGGCCACGCCGTCATTCACACAGCCGATAATAATGGCTTTCGCGCCCTGAGTAAGGAAGTTCTGAATCTGCGTGTTCTGCAAGTTTTGATCCGCATTGGCATACTGATCCTGAGCGCGGAAGCCTTTCGCTTCAGCAAACTTTTTGAGAGAAGCGCCGTCCTTTATCCAGCGCAAGACATGGGTTTCAGGCATGGCAATGCCAACAAACGTACCGCCAGACCCTCCTTTATTGTCGGAACTGGGTCCCGCAAAAACCGTACCGGCGACAAGAACGGCCGCCGCTATGGCGCACAAAATTTTTTTCATTTTCTCCTCCAAATCACATATCTATATTTAACCGCCCATACGGGCAAGTTTCCCATGTTACGCCCGCAGGTTATCAGCGGCGGTCTCCCTCACCGCCCGCCCATAATCCGCGGCCAACACCAATTGATTGTTATTCTTTTGTATGCAAGAAGTTAATTCAAGGCAATATGGGGGGGGGGGGGGCACTCCCGCCGCACGCGATGGCGCGGCTGTTCAAATAATACGTTTTTTTCATTTGTTGTTTATGAAGCCACCCTATGAATGTGTTGATGCTAGAGG
>JAIRLZ010000092.1 GCA_031259035.1 Treponema sp.
GTTGCGGCACAATGTGAACAAGGCCGTCCTCGCGTTGCGGGAGTCCGTCGCCGCTCAGTCCCATCCTTCGGGGAGGGAACCCGCGGCTTAAAGTTACTTTTTTCTAAATGAGGCATCCATCCTTAAAGTTACTTTTTGAAATGAGGCATTACGGGGGGCGCATCGCCTCATTGAAAAAGCGCCCCAAGCAACTCAAATTACCTCGGAGTTTGTCGCGCTTCGCGCCCCAAACCGGAGAAAAGGCGCGTTTTTGCGCCTTTTCTTCCGCTCAAACTCCGTCGAACCGAAGGTTCGCAAACCGAAGGTTCGCGGCAGCCCATACATCGTAGTTTTCATGGCTTTTTTCAACGAAAAAACCATGAAAACCTACAAGCGCAACAGGCTGCTAGGGATGCCCTCCTTTGGGCATCCCTATGGGCTTAAAACACCTTTCATAAAGCATTAAACAGGCGCAAAAATGATTCCTCCATCGCCGACGCTTGTAGCAACTTCTCACACACATCATGCAGATCAGACGCTTGCGGTAACTTTTCGCATACATCGTACACCGCGCCGTGCCCGCCGGGGTAGGGTGATATATAGTCGGCAAGCATCTTAACTTTCACGTCCACGTCCGTAGGACAGGCTTTGAATCCGCAACGCTTCATCACCGCAAAGTTGTTCAGGTCGTTTCCGATATATGCCACATCCGCAAACGTTAGACCGCGCTCGGTCAAGATTCTCTCAAGAACCGACTGTTTATCCGCCGTATTCTCTATTAGTTCGGAGCTCAGTTCCACGGCGTATTGTCTGACCGCTTCAGACGCAAACCCCATGAATAACACTACGGAAATGCCAACATGTGGCAACGCCTTCAGAATCAAGCTGTCCTTCACAGAAAAACTCTTTATTTTGTGACCACCGCCATAGGCAATGCCGCCATCCGTAAGCACGCCATCCACATTAAGAACGAGAAGCTTAATATCCCTCATTTTACAATCTTCACCACCTTTACCACAATAAATACTCGCCTAATCCTTTATCTGCCAGTTCACTGTTCCCGAATTCGTTGAACGTGGAGGAAAATTTATAAAGTTCACGTAATCATCGCTTCGGGTCGTCACCTTGTTCGATTACATCAAACGAGGTTAAGACGTCTACAATGCTACGCAAGCCCCCGCCCCTCCGCGTAAAGGGATGAGGCGTAGTCGTAAACTGGATGCTTCTTCACACTCATTGCGTTGTGGTAAATAGGCTCTATTCTGACATTTTCCCATACACGCTGTATCATCGGCTTGCCTGCGATATCTAAAAGCGGCTTGCCCGGAAAACGGCTCCACCATGCTCCATCCCGTCGCCGACATCTCGTCACCCCCCGCCGAGGAGCCGCGCTATGCCGGACATTTTCTTCCCGTCTACAAATGTGCCGTCCACATCAAGCGCCTCGCGGGCGGCTTTGTTGCCGAAACTCGCGCATTCGCCGAGCGATTTGTCGCGCAGCCACGCGCCAAGAAAAGCGGCGCAAAAAGCGTCGCCCGCGCCGGTGGTCTCCTTAGGGATAACGGCAAGCGTGTCCTCGCGGTGAACCCTGCCGCCCGCAAACACCATCGCGCCCTTTGCGCCGAGTTTCACCACAACAACCGGAACCAGATCATTGGCGAGCGTCTGGAAAAAGAGTTGCATTTTCGATGGCAACGGATTTCTGCGGGCAAAAAGCCAATCCATGAAACCGATAGGTTTTTCTTCCTCCTCACTTGGCTCGCCGTTAATGCGCCGGTAGAACGCGCCCGCTTCTTCCTTATTCATAAAGAGCAGAAGCGGATACTCTTTGCAGTACCGCAAGATGTCCTGAGCGTGCGTCTCAGTCATCTCAACCGAGCCAACGTCAAGAGCGACCATAGTGCCATATTCGGAGGCAAGATCAAGGATGCGGCTCACCAGAGCCTCCCGGTTCAAAATATAACCGTCTATCACGACAATCCGCGCCAGCCTAATCGCGTCTTCCTTCACGTCCTTCGCCTCAAGAAGTTCGGCTGCGGAAATAGACGCCGCGATAACGTTAGGCTCGCCTTCGCGTTGCAGGAAAACACACGCGCCGGTCGGCTTCCGCTCTTTTGTCAAAAAAAGCGTTGCGTCCGCAGCCCGCATGTCCCGCTCAAAAATCTTCGCAAACTCATCATCCGGACCAACCGCGCCCATATACCCCGCGCGTATTCCAAGAAGAGCGGCAACCTTGGCGACATTCGCGGCCCCGCCGCCGGAAATCGCGGCGCTGTTGGGGAAACGCCTGAGAATCTCCAGCAGCTTCTCATATTCAATATGGCGCGACTCCGTTATGCCGATCTTCCTGAATTGCTCATTGGTGACTTTTATAAAAATATCGACCAGCGCGTTGCCGATGCAGAGCATTTCCAAATTTTTATTTTCATCATCCATATGTAATTCCGCCATGAAGCGCCTCTGCGCCCTACTTGGGCAGCGCTAAAATCTTCTCCAGCTCCGGCAGTTTTTTCAAATCCTCTTTCAAACCTTCAGCGCGGGTCTTATTTACGTAGTCCTTGCTCTGGAATGAATAGGCAAACCACGTATGAACATCGTACGTACCCACCATAAGCGCGTAAGCGTCCTCAGTCATTACAAGTTCCTCGTCAGTCGGAATGATGAAGACGGGAATCGCCGAAGAGTCCGCGGAGATGCGGGTCTCGGCGTTGCGGGTATGGGCGAGGGCGTTCTTCGCCGGATCGTAGACAATGCCCAATCCTTCAAGCCCCTCAAGGAACTTCGCGCGCATGAAACCGGCGAATTCGCCTACGCCGGCGGTAAGTGCCACGGCATCCACACGCCCAAGCGCCGCCATATACGCGCCGATGTACTTTTTCACACGGTGCGCCTCCATATTCTGCGCAAGAACCGCCCGTTTGTCGCCTTGTTCGGCGGCTTTTTGTATGTCGCGGCGGTCGTTGTATGCGCCGGTAATGCCCAAAAGACCGGACTTCTTGTTCAGAGCGCTTTCCATTTCCGCCGCGCTCATGCCGGTCTTCCTCATCACATAGAACGGCATGGCCATATCCGCATCGCCGGAACGGGTTCCCATCACCAGCCCTTCGAGCGGCGTGATGCCCATGCT
Organism: Treponema sp.; assembly: GCA_031259035.1. GTDB lineage: Bacteria > Spirochaetota > Spirochaetia > Treponematales > Breznakiellaceae > JAIRKH01. The sequence continues at coordinate 3,107 of JAIRLZ010000092.1, forward strand.
CGTGTCAAAAGAACAGCCGTCCTTAACCGCGCACACGGACGAACCGTTCCCAATATGGCAGATGATGAGATTCGTCTCTGAAGGCTTTTTGCCAAGCAGCACGGACGCCCGTTTCGCCGTATACAGAAAGCTCGTGCCGTGGAACCCGTATTTCCGTACGCCATACTTCTCGTACCATTCATACGGCACAGCATACATAAAAGAAGAAGCCGGCATGGTCTGATGCCACGCCGTATCCATAACCGCGCAATGCGGCGCGTTGGGCAACACTTTCTTCGCGGCCTCAATGCCCATGATATTCGCCGGGTTGTGAAGCGGACCCAAATCCTTCACCTCATTAAACGCCTTCATCGCCTCATCGTCAACGATCACGCTCTTGGTGAATTTGTCGCCTCCATGCAGCACCCGGTGTCCAACCGCCTTGATAACGCTCATATCTTCAATGACCCCGCGGTCGGGATCGATCAGCAGTTTGATAATAAGGTTCACCGCGTCGGTATGCGTGGGGCAGTTCTGATAGAGAGTATACTCCTCTTTGCCCTTCGCCTTATGCGTGATAAAAGACCCGTCAAACGTAACCTTCTCCACAACGCCCACAGCCAATACATCCTTGGCATCCCAATCGTACACCTGATACTTCGCCGACGACGAACCGCAGTTCAATGTTAAAATAACCATATATTCTCCCCCATAACCTATAACCATAACATAGATGATCTTATTTTACTATGACACGCCGAACTATGTCTAGCGTAACGGCATGAAAAACCGCAGTCCTCCAATCAATTGATAGGGCGGCGGAATCAAACCGCCGCCCTATCCCCCGATCCGCTTTGACGGCGCAACCCGCGCGGCGCCGCCGTTTGAACCATGTTTTGGGTGGAAAAAACTCATAGTTATTATAAAAAAACTCTCAGATTATGACACTTATAATAAAAAATGTGTTTTTTCAAAAGCATATATTGCTTTTATTCAAAACAATGTGTACAGTTGAGCCTATTCTAAACTCGGTTAATTGAGGAACGGCGGCCCGCTGTTCCTCAAGCTTTTTTCAAAACCAACCTGATTTTGAAAAAACGCCGCCGTTACTACTTTCTAACTATCGAAAAGGCTTGGTTTATGATAAAAATTATTATTATTGACAGCGATGAAGCGGAACTATACAGACTAAAAGACGGCTTCTCTTCTCAAAGCGATTTTGACGTTATCGGGATCGGGAAAGACTGCTATGACGCGATCAAACTGGTTGGAAGCAAACGTCCGGATATCGTCATCATGGACATTGAGTTAAAAGACGGCGACGGCATTGGACTCATACCGCTGCTCAAAAGCAAATCGCCCAATACGGCCGTTGTTTTTTTCACCAATTTTGAAGATGAAGAGCATATCTACAAGGCGCTTGTTCAAAAACCGGCGGGCTATATTGTCAAACGCGGAGGCGTTCCCAATCTTTGCGGTGCTATTAAAAACATCCGCCGCGGCGATTGTTTTATCGGTTCGCAGATAGCGTCAAAAGTATGCTCCATTTTTTCACATATGGCAAAAAAGGGGGTGTATCCCGAACTCATGCCGTATAATAAACAAACGTATAAAAAACATACGGTGCCGCCGGGCGTTTCTGGCATAGAGATGCGGATCATCGGGTTCATCGCTGAAGGCCGATCCACCCATGAGATAGCGGAACATCTCTCAATTGCCGACGGCACCGCACGGAATTACATTTCGGCGGCGATGCGGAAAGTCGGAGTGAGCAACCGCAGCCAGCTCGCCCTTTTCGCCGTACATCACGGGCTTGTACCGGTCTGAATCGAAATGCTGTGCGGCGCATACGCCCCGTTTTTTCGGCGATCTATAAGGAAGCGCCCGTTTATAAACGGCTCCCCCTGCGGATACGGACGGTTCGACAGGTTGATGAGGCCCGTAACGCCACCGGAACGGCTTATGAGACGGAACACATCGCGGTCAAGCCGAACCGCGCCATACTCATCGTCCGCAAGCGCCGCGTACAGCGCCGCCATGCGTTTGGCAAGTTGCAGGTCCGCGGGTTCAAGACGAAGCGGATCGTCGGAAATCATGATCTGCCCCGCAAGCAGGAAATTGACGAGGGCGACAAGCTCTTTCTCATTTTCCGTGAGTTTGCAGTTCCGCGCGCGCATAAACGCCACATCAGGATCGTTGTGGTATATCACGCCATCGAAAAAGGAACGGCCAATGGTGTCAAGCAGGTTGATGTACGCGCTGGGTCTTCCCACATGACCCAAAAGCTTAGCCGCATTCCAGTCCCATTCCTCGCGGGTGTCCGCGCCAATGCGCGACAGCGGAAAATGCCGGAACGAAGCGCCGAGCGGCAAGCCGCAGCCGAGATAGGCGACCGGCGCGTTCAGCGCGGCGCCGGCGGCGGTACGCTTTGTCAAGAGGGCGCAGGCGCGCTCGTAGTGTTCATACGGCGAGCCTCCGCGCGCGAAATCGCCGAAAAGAAAGCCCGCATACAGGAAATCTATTTTGATGTACCGGAACCCCCAGTCAATCACCGTATCGATCAACCCTTCTATGTAGGCAAGCGCGTCGTCCCGCGAAAGATCGAGGCAGTAGTAGCGCCCATTCCACAGGTTGTTGAAACCCGCGACAACCGGTTTTCCTTTTTTGTCTTTGAGAACCCACTCGTATTTTTCCGAAAAAATCTTTGACTTTTTGGTGACGATGAAAGGAGCTATCCACAAGCCGGGCGTCAAGCCCCGCGCTTCTATTTTTTCAGCCAAAGATCGCAAGCCGCCCGGAAACTTCTTTTCATCTATTTCCCATTGTCCCACGCGCCGTTCCCAGCCATCGTCAATTTGGAAGACAGCGGGTTTGTCCTTGTCAAGAAACACGAGTTTGATCAGATTGTCGGTCGCGGGCAAGGCTTCAAGGTCTTCCAGAATGAGCGCTTCATTGATGTTTGTGTAGTGGTTGTACCACGATTCATACCCGCCGATTGGATCTTTCCCGCCGGATAGTCCGCCGCGCGCGCTTGAAAGATGAGGATTCACTTCCGCGCGATATACCGTTGCGAGCGTGTCTTTCAGATCAAAATAGCTTGTACACGCAAAGACGCGCAATTCCGCCATCATCTCATGGGGCGTCCAGCGCTTTCCCGGACAGAATAATTCCGCGGCGACGCGCTGTTTTTTCCGGTTTATGCGGAACGTCACGGGCGGAAGCGGGGCGCCGCCTGTCCATGCGCGGGAGGCGATGCAAAGGTACGTATCGCTGGCGCGAAGGTACATGAGGAAGTGTCCCGCAAGCTCGCCGCGTTTCGGCGCATCTCCCTCACGGTTGGTGAGCTTGATAAGATCGGGCAGCAGCAAGGTCTTGCGGGGGAGCGTTTCATCCGCGGCAAGCTCCCAGCCGGCTGACCATGACTGCCAGCCGCCCGGATATACCAACACGTCTTTATTTTGGATAAAAGGCTCGCGCTCTTTCTCACTCAATCCGGCGGCGGCGCACAATTCTTCGTACGTCCACGAGGCGATTTCCATGCAAAAAGCGTTTTGCGGAGCGCCGGATTGCGCGCAATCCGATTGCGCGTAAAAAGTTTTGGTGTGATACGGAACGCCCGGCATTATGGGCGCCTTCCCGCGAGCAGCTTTTCTTCAAACCGCTCAAGCTCTTTGCCGGCAAGAACCCCGCCGCCAGCGCCGTATCCATTTCCAAGCCTGCTTTGTATCTCCGCAAACTCTTCTCTGGAAAACCTGACGCCGCCCAGCACATGGCGTTCAAACGCCGCGCAACAGAGAGGAGCCACGCTTTTCGTTATATCGAACAGCGTCCGCGCGTACAGCCGGATTTCTTTTTGGGCGTGGGCGTCGAGGCGCAGTTCCAAAAAGTGAAAGAGGTTGTGCAGGTCTATCTGCCAGTACCATTCGGTATACAGGGACAACGGCAGATTGATGCGGGCAAGCTCGCGGGCGACGCCCTTGTTTATGAGTTCGGTATACGCCGCGTACATGCCTTTTTGCGCGTTCTTCAGCGACGCTCGCACCTCAGTAGCAACGTCCGCCTCAAACGCCGCGCCCCGCCCCTGTTTATTGTCCGCGCTTTGCGCGGCGATGTCCCCACAGTCAGGCGCGTAAAAATCATCTTTCATCACCGAGTACCGTCCTGACACCTCATTCACCCGTGCGGTACGGTGCCGTATCCATTGGCGGGCCACAAAAACCGGCAGCTTGACATGAAAGGTAAGAACAACCTGTTCAAAGGGCGAGGTATGCTGATTGCGCAAAAGGTAGTCGATCAGCCCCGCGTCCTCGCGGCGGCTCTTGGCGCCTTCGCCGTAGGACACCCGCGCCGCTTGCACCACGCGGGCGTCTCCGCCCATATAATCGACAAGCCGTATGAAACCCTTGTCGAGAACCGGGAATTCTTTGTCCAACACAGCTTCCGCTTCGGAAATAATGCAATGAGCCATAACAAGGGGCATTGTATAGCATAAAGCGGCGCCCGTCAAGAGACCGCGCCCCGCCCCGCTGATTGGGATGAGATGAAGACACTCGTCCTCGCGCGGTCAATTGCGGTCAACCAGCCGCCCCGTCCGCGCTGGCAGCTTGTTGCGCTTGTGGATTTTTTGCGCTTGATGCCGCAAAAAATCTCCCATAAACGGGCTGCTAGAGGCGGAACGCCGGAAGTGAAAAAGATGTTGACAATTGCGATATGCATGGTATATACTTTTATATGATGTACAACCGCGTTTCAAAACGGATGTTTTATACCGGCGCGGTTTTTACTATCCTAAAAAGAGGTTTTACCTAAAAGACGTTGCGATGAAAGAAAAAGACATGCCAGGCGCATATGCCATAGAGTATACTATACATAACACCGTTGCCCCCCCCCCCCCCCGAATCTAAACTGTAATGCGGTCGCCGCGGCAAGCGGCGTTTCCTTCATATTCAGACGCGCTCGCGGCAGGGCGTCCGGCTTGTCCAGGGCCGTTTTCGCGCCGCGTTTCCGCATATCAGGCGGGCTCATCATAGAGCGCGTTCCGTATCCGCGCCATGCCCAATGCGCCTCGCCTCGCCTCGCGCCGGTTCACCATGCGCGTTACGCTCCCCCCGAACCCTCTATATTGTTAGAAAAGATGAAAGGGCGTCCCCTTTTATGCGCGGGAGGACGCGGCGAAGCGGAGAAAAGAGGCTGGGAGCCGCCGCATTCGCCGCGACACGCGCGTTGTTCCCGCTGTTCAGGCTTGGTTTTTATGAGAAGGGCAAGCGTTCCGCCAGCAATCGCGGCGCGGCGTCCGTTCTTTTTACACGTTTATTTTTATGGAGGTTTTTTATGAAAAGAAGCGTAGTGATGGCGGCGTTGATGGCCGCGCTCTTTACGATTGAAGTGGCGGCGAAGGACACCCTGGCGGTGCTGCCTTTCACCGGCGGCACGGGCGAGGAGGGCGAGACCATAGCCGAGCTTTTCTCGTTCAGCAACGAGTTGAACGCGGACTTCTCGCCCATACCCCGCACCGGCATCACGCGGGCTGTCGGCGACGAGCAGAAGTTCCAGACGGGCGCGGGCATGACGGATCCGGACACCATAGCCGCCATTGGAAAGCAGCTCGGCGCCAAGTACGTGGTCGCCGGCAACATAGCCAAGCTGGGGAGCCAAAATCTCCTGATCATCTCGATTTTGAAGATAGACGATCTGCGCCAGATAGCGGGCGACCTTCAGACGTACATCAAGATTGAGGACATACAGGACAAGCTGCCTGACATGGCGCGGAACATCATAGCGGCGACGGAGATAGATTCGGCCAGGCTGGACAAGCTGGCGGTGGTGCCGGTGGAGTTGGGCGGAAACATCGACAGCCGCGTGGCGGACACGCTGGCGCAGATACTGTCAATCAATCTGATACAGAGCGGGAAGTACGCGGTGTATCCGCGCACGGCGACGCTTGAGCAGGTGCAGACGGAGTACAGCAATCAGGCGAGCGGGATGACGGCGGACGACAGCGCGGTGGGCGCGGGGAGGGGGGAGAACCCGCGGTTCGTGCTGTCGGTGGTGGCGCGGCGGCTTGGGAGCCGGAACATGTTCAACGCATCGATCATCAACCTTGAGTCTGGGGTGCAGATTATAGGGCGGTCGGTGAATTACGCGACGCTGAACGACGGGATAGAGGTGATGGAGAGCCTCGCCCGCGAGTTGACCGGCGGGGCTTCGGGGAGTCCGCCGGGCGCGGGGCGGAGAACGGGCGGCGCGGACATGGACGCGATCCGGGCAGCCGCTGAGGCGGCGGCTTCGGGTTCAGGCGGTCTCGCGCCCTCTTTTTCGACCGGAACGGCTGGGGGCGGCGAAAAAGCCGGCGGCGACTCTGACGGCGGCGCGGAAAAAGCCGGCGCGGAAAAGCCTGCGGCGAAAAAGCCGGCGGCGAAGAGGGCGAGCGGCGGGGCCGTGTTCGGGTACGGGGTATTGAATCTGGCGATTGGTCTCGGCTCGTTTGTTCAAGGGGACGTTGGAGGTGGATTTATGACGCTGTTGTTATATGGAGGGGCAGCCGGGCTGATCTACTGGGAGTTGACGCTTTCGTATGACGATGATCTCGCGGGCATTCCCGGAGCGGTTGGGCTTGGGGTCGCGGGCTTCGCGGCGCTGTACGGATTCATCCGTCCGGCGGTGTACAACAAGAGCCGCGCTCTCGCCGAGTTTATGGACGGGATGCGTCTGGCGGTTGTGCCTGTGGAGCGCGGCGGCGCGGCGGTGCGGCTGTCGTATACGTGGAAGTTTTAAGGGAGATGATGAAAAATGAAAAGCGACATGCATAAAAAAAGGCTTGGGACGGCGCTTTCAGCGGCGCTTCTGGCGGCGCTGTGCGCAACGCTGTGCGCGGGAATCCTGCTGTTCGCGGGGTGCAAGGATTTGTTTCACCCGGAGGGATCGGAGGAATGCGCCGTAACATTCTACGCGGAGGACGGGAGTTCCGGGTATCTTAAGCGAGTGACGGTAAAGATCGGCGAGACGGTCGGCTCAAACATGCCTGGAAATCCAAGCAGAAGCGGACAGACTTTCGGCGGCTGGTACACCCAACGGAATGGCGGCGGCTCGCAATTCACCTCCTCCACTACGGTAACCGGGGATATAAGGGTGTACGCCAAGTGGACGGCTGTTCAGTATACGGTGACGTTCGACGCGGACGGGGGAAGTTTTAGCGGAGGAAGCGCGACGCAGACGAAGACCGTAACAAGCGGCGGTTCGGTGGGTTTGCCCGCCAACCCAACCAAGCGCGGATCCACTTTCGGCGGCTGGTACACCCAACGGAATGGCGGCGGCTCGCCATTCACATCTTCCACTACAGTAACCGCCACTATAAGGGTCTACGCCAAGTGGACGGCTGTCCGTATAGGGTGACATACAACGTCAATGGAGGAAGCGGGACGACTCCTTCTTCGCAGACGGCAAACAGCGGGGCGACAATAACGCTTGCGAGCGGAAGCGGATTGACAAAGTCCGGTTCCACCTTCAGCGGCTGGAATACGAATGAGTCCGGCACGGGAACTTCATACGCCGCGAATTCGTCTTACACCGTCACTTCAACCCCTAACTCCGCTTAAAATAGGTAGTCTATATTCAATTTTTCAAAGAGCTTTCGGAGCTTTGCCGTAGTTTCGCTTAGATGCCATTCGCCGCGTATTTTTACCCGGTAAACTGATTTT
>JAIRLZ010000192.1 GCA_031259035.1 Treponema sp.
CAATCCTCTCCGAGCGGCGGCGGCAACTGGGCTGTCGACGGCATACTACAAACCTCCGATGTTTTTTACACTATGCCATTGAACCAACAGCTTGTCAAATCTATGTTAGTGCGTATGGGTATTACACCCCACTGCGAATAAAAACACCCCACGACGCGCTCCATGACGCTAGACTAGTTCCAATTAAAAATAATATAATAGAGAGCCTTTTTCAAATTCAAATCTCGGTTAGCGCGGAAACTGGAGTTTCCACATTCGTCGTCTCATGGCGCGTCTTGAAAAAGGCTCTAGAAACAGGAGGAGTTGTATGAAAAAGAAAATTGTTCTCGCGTATTCCGGCGGTCTTGACACCACCGTGATTATTCCGTGGCTCAAGGAGAACCATGACGCCGATATTGTCGCCGTGTGCGTTGACGTCGGACAGGAAGCGGACTGGAACACTATAAAGCGGCGCGCTCTTGACACCGGAGCGTCCGCCTGCTATATCGCCGATGTCAAAAAAGAGTACGTTGAAGAATACGTGTGGCCCGCGCTCAAGGCTAACGCCCTTTACGAAGACAGGTACCTTCTCGGCACGTCCACAGCCCGCCCCCTCATCGCAAAGACGCTGGTGGACTATGCGCGAAAAGAAGGCGCATCCGCCATCGCCCACGGCGCGACCGGCAAGGGCAACGATCAGGTGCGCTTTGATTTGGGGATTATGACCTTTGCCCCGGATTTGGAAATCATAGCCCCGTGGCGGACATGGGACATCAAAAGTCGTGAAGAAGAGATCGAGTACCTTGAAAAACGGAATATTCCGGCGCCCATGAAGAAAGCCGATTCCTACAGCCGGGACGACAACTTGTGGCACATTTCTCATGAAGGGCTTGAACTGGAAGACCCGGCGAATGAACCGCGCTATGACACGATGCTCAAGATGACCGTGCCGCCGGAAAAAGCGCCGGACAAGCCGGAATATGTCGCGATTAAATTCGACAAAGGGGTTCCGGTCGCGGTGAACGGCAAAGAACTCGACGGCGTGTCCCTTGTCAGCGCCCTGAACAAGATCGGCGGCGCACATGGCGTGGGGCTTGCCGATTTGGTGGAAAACCGCGTGGTCGGCATGAAAAGCAGGGGCGTGTATGAGACGCCTGGCGGCAGCATCCTGTATTACGCTCATCAGGAGTTGGAGCATATCTGCCTTGACCGCCAAACCTATGCGTTTAAGCAGCAGGTCGCCCAAAAAATGGGCGAAATCATCTACGGCGGGCTGTGGTTCACGCCGTTGCGTGAGGCGCTTTCCGCGTTTGTCGATTCTACGCAGCAAACCGTAACCGGCGACGTTACGGTAAAACTCTATAAGGGAGCCATCTCTTCGGCGGGCGTTTCATCGCCGCATTCGCTTTACAACAGCGGCATAGCCAGCTTCACCACCGGCGAGTTGTATAACCATGCGGACGCGAAGGGCTTTATCAGGCTGTACGGGCTTCCGGCGCTGGTGCGCGCGCTGATGGAACAGGCGCGGGAAAAGCCGTGACTGAACAAGACGGACGCCTGCGCATATGACGAAGGCGCCCGTCAACACAGACGCCAATCAGCCAGCGCCTGTTTCCTGTATTCTCCCGGCGAAACGCCATGCCGCCGTTTGAACAGCCGGTTGAAATAGGCGACGTCCAAAAAGCCGCATTGCTCCGCTATCTCCGAGACATACAAGCCCGACGTACGCAACAGTTGTTCCGCCAGCTCAAGCCGTCTGGAGTTGATGTATCCGGTAAGCGGCATCCCCTTTTCCCGTTTGAACTGAGCGGAAAGGTTTGAGGGGGCGGCGTTAAACTGTTCCGCCAGAGCGGAAAGGGACAGCGGCGCGGAAAGGTTGAAATCAACCGCGTTGATCACCTTGCGGATAAGCGGCGAGCAGCCGCTCAAGGAAAACTTTTTCACCAGGTCGCAGTAGCGGAGTATCATCATCTCCACCAGACGGATAAGTTCCGGCATTCCGGCGCTGTTTTCAATGCGGCGGGAAATTTCCGAAGACAGGGCGTCGATGTGGGCCGGGTGTACATGACCGAGTTTGACGGCTTTCCGCAGCAGGGTGTTCAGAACAATTACATAATCCTTTGCGTTTCGCAGTTTTTCAGCGCTCCATTCTTCTTGCGGGCGGGCGCCCAACTCGCCCATAATAGACAGGGCTTTATCCGCGTCTCCCGCGCTCACCGCCTTCAGCAAGGCGTTTTCATTTTTGAAGGTCCCTTCGATAAGATGTATCGAAATATCCACGTCCGCGTCCTTCCGGTAGACTGCCGCGCCTGAGCGCCCGCTTTCTTCAATAAAATGGTATATCCGCGTTTTCCCGCCGAACAGGTGTGAAAGCAGGATGTGGAGCAGGGTTTCCCAACTGTGAGGGGAGACGCGGGGAACCCAGTCCAGATACGTCGCCAGAACGATATGGAGATGGTACGGGATATTGTTGTTCTTTATAATGGCGTCAATGGCCGCCGCATCGGGAATATTCAGATACCGCTCCCTCCATGGGCCAATGATCCAGTATGCCCCTTCATCGCCTAACGGCGTACGCGGGAGGGGGGCATAAAGAAACAATACCGGCAGGCATAGGCGTCGGTTTGCAGGTACATGTTTCCCGGTTTCATGCTTTGGAGAAACCGGACGACGGCCGCCCCGGCATCGTTTTTTTGAAGTATCCGGCGGCGGAGTCCGTCATCGTAATCGTCCAGTCCAGACAAGTCTTCCCCATAGCTCTGTATCCGTATGCCAAAGGCGTCCGCCGCTTCCTTTATGAGGGACAGCGCTTTGTTCTTTTCCGGTTCGTTCATGGAATTATTATAACATGCCTTTGGTCAAAATCAACCTGATTCCGCCTATCTTGTTGAATTTATCCAATATTTTGGACAAATAGCCGTATAGTTCCCTTCGCGCTGTAGAAATTGTTAAAAAATTGGCTAAAAAAAGCCTAACGCTCCTTTCAAAAAACATGCTATAAAAAAAACGCTTGGCGTATGCCGGCTCTAAAATATTTTATAAGGAGAAATGTATGAAAAAGATGTTGATCGCCGTAACGGGGTTGGTTTTGCTTGCATCAGGCGGGCTTTTCGCCCAGATGCCTTTTCCCATGCGGGACCCTGTCAAAATCGGCATGGGAGAGATGACTTTAGGCGGGATGCTGCTCACCGGATTCAACGCCGAGATGAAGAATCAGGAGGGGTATGATGATGACGGTATATGGAAAGCCGGCCTCGTCAATCCCACCAATGTGGAAAACCGGGTTGACCTTTATTTTAATTACAAAATATTGGATTACGGCGTGTTTGTAAATCTCCGTTCCCAGAACTATGGCCAAAATAGTTTCGGTACCCCTGATATTCCGTACTTCCATGCGTACGCGAACTTCTTTGACAACAAGCTCAAGGTGAGCGCCGGGAGGCTGAACGACTGGATTTGGCCGCTTCCTGACACCCATATATGGCAGACCTAGTATTATGGCGAAATGTGGTACTTCACCGGCCGCGGACCCGGCGCGGTGCGGGTAGAAATTAAGTAACCGTTCACGGCCTTATTGCGTAAAATCAGGAAGTGTGGTAAAAACAAAGCATGGAGAGGGAAAACTTACAAGAATTAGTCAAAAAGCTGTTAGGAATAATCAAAGAGCAAGAA
>JAIRLZ010000294.1 GCA_031259035.1 Treponema sp.
ATCGCCGTGGTAACTCATCGCCATTTTGTCGATCTCGTCTATCATAAACACGGGATCTTTCGCTTTGGTGATTTTGATTCCCTGAATGATTTTGCCGGGCATGGCGCCGATATAGGTGCGCCGGTGGCCTTTGATTTCAGCCTCGTCCCTCATGCCGCCCACGGAAAATCTAAAAAATTTCTTGTTGAGGGCGCGGGCCACGGACTTGCCCACCGAGGTCTTTCCAACCCCCGGCGGGCCCGCCAAGCAGATGATTGAGCCTGACGGCGGTCTGTCTTCCCTGTCGTTTGTCCCGGCGCCATTCGCCCCCCGCGAGTTCCGCCGGCTGTTCAGGCGGCCGCTTCTCAACTTCCTCACCGCGAGGTACTCGACGATGCGATTCTTCACGTCTTTAAGCCCGTAGTGATCGCTTTCGAGCGTCTTCCGCGCATAGGCGAGATCGATCTGTTCGGGCGCCGGGTCTTCCCACGGAAGACTGGCTATCATGTCGAGGTAGTTTCTGGAAACCACATATTCAGGAGACTGCGCTTCCATGACGGCGAATTTCTCAAGCTCCTGTTGGACTGTTTCTTTTGCTTCGCCTTCAAAATGGAACGCTTCAAACTTTTCCTTAAACCGCTGGTAATCTGACGTCTTCGCGTCCGCGGCCATGCCCAGTTCCGTCTTGATCGCTTTCAGTTCTTCCCTCAAAAAATACTCGCGCTGGGACTTGTTGAGTCTGTCGTTGATTTCATTCGTTATGCGTTTCTGTATACGGAAAAGCTCCTGCTCTTTTTTGATGAACACCAGCACCTGTTCCATGCGTTTGCGCACGTTGGTCTGCTCAAGCACCTTCTGCTGCTCCGCCTTGTCGATGTTGAGGATGCTGGCGATAAAATCCGCTATTTTCCCCGGCTGATCGATGTTTATCATGTTAAGCCGCATCTCTTCGGAAAAAAGCGGGTTGTTTTCAGAAATTTGCTTCATTTCAGAAAGAAGCGCCCGCGTAAGCGCTTTCACTTCCGGCGTTTCATCTTCGGTTTCCTCAAGGTACTGAACCACGGCGACCACCGGATTCTTTGCGCTGACGGCTTTCTTAATCTTAAACCGTTTGATGGTCGATATAAAGATATTGAGGCCCCCATCGGGAAGGTTTATCTTCTTGACTATCTTCGCGGCGGTTCCAACCTTATAAAAATCGCCAAACACCGGCGTCTCAACCTCATTGGCGAGCATGACCAGCCCAATAAGACCATCTTCAGAAACTGCGTGTTCAACCACCTTCACGTCAAAAGGGTTGAGAATCATAATCGGCGTAAAAATTCCCGGGAAGATGGGGCGCCCCACGAGGCTCACGATAGGCAGCTTGCCGGGGAGTATTTGTTCCAGCGGCGCCATTTGATCCGACATAGTAGTTATAATATTACGCTTTTATGGATAAAAAAGCAAGAGAATTCGGAACACGAACCGCATTAACGGGAGACACGAACTGCACGAACAATGAGGGGCGCGAGTCGCGGCGGGGGCGGTTCATTATATCAGCGGTGAAATCTTCATGTGGATAAAAATCAAGAGGATTCGGAACACGAACCGCACTAACGGGAGACACGAACTGCACGAACAATTAGGATCGCGAGTCGCGGCGGGGAGGTTCATTATATCAGCGGCAAATCTTCGACAATTGTTGAGAAAACAATATAGAATAGCAAGGGAAGCTCTTAAAACTGCCGAACCGCAGATTCGCGTTTTCAGAGATTCCTTAGCCGCTCTCAAGAAGTTGTCTTTGTGGAGGTTGCATGATATTTGACGCGCATATGCATTTGCCTTGTTCTGAAGAAAATTTAAGTTTAATTGATAAGAAGATGCGATTATTATCTGATATGGATAGCGCGGGAATTGCTGGTGGAATTGTAATAGCCGATTCGACGTTAAGCAACCCAATTGGAACGAATGAAGAATGCCTTAAATTATTTGACGATTTAGGCTGTTCCAAAACTTCAGTTTTGGAACAGCTTCTTACCCTGGAGAAAATTGGATAAGCCACAAATGCTAAACCCATAAAGAATTGGCAATTTTCTCCAAAAGCCTGTTCCAAAACTAACCCGAACCGCAGGTTCGCGTTTTGGAACAGGCTCGATTGTCAGAACATTTTTATTATGGCGGCATCAGTCCGTTGATGCATTATAATAGGCGTCTCGATTTCATAAAAGGCAACGTAAAGGATAAAAAAATAGTTGGCGTAAAATTGTATCCCGGACATGAATCATATTATATGGATGACAGGAGGTTAGAAAAAGTTTTTGAATTGTGCGAAGAAAATGACATGCCGCTGGCGATACATACACGGAAGAGTGTAAAAATATATTTTTTGACATTTCGTCATTGGCGTTTGAAGACAATAAAATGCCGGCATTCTATTTTTGCGCGGCTCCTAATTCTTCGCTCCCGCGGAACGATGTCCGGCGTTTGCCAAACCCAAACGCGGCGGCGGCGCGAGTACATGGTGAAAAGATGGAAATTCGTTTTTTATAACCTGCTGGAAAGCGTGGGGCAAGGGCGCGTTCAGGACGGGAAGCCCCGTTTCAGACGGAAATTCCAGCGAATACGCATGGAGCAGCAGCCCGGTTTTCAAGAAACTGCCGCCGTACTTTTTGTCTCCAGCTAAAGGGTGGCCATGCAGAGCCGCCTGTGAACGTATTTGGTGGGTTCTTCCGGTATGTATTTCCGCAAAAACAAGCGAATAAACGGAATTTGAAGCGACCGGTTCAACATAGGTCTCCGCATACCGGGAGTCGCGGGCGCCTGAGATCGCGCATTTCATGGCGAAAGTCGTACGCTCTTCGCTGTCGCGGACAAGATCGTCCCGCCACAGTTCCGCTCTTTCAACGAGGCCGTCGACAAGCGCAAGATAGCGTTTCACGATTTTACGCTCCCGAATAAGCGCGGTGAAACGCCGCGCGCCGGCGAGACTTTTTGAAAACATGACAAGCCCGCTTGTAGGCTGATCGAGCCGGTGCAGGGGTCCCGGTTTGAATGAGAGCGAGCGGGGAATCGTATCCCCAAGATACGACTCGACCATTTCCGCAAGATTCTTTTGCTTTTGGGGAAAGGCGCCGCCATGAACAACCACGCCGGCGCTTTTGTTTATAACAAGCAGATCGTCATTCTCAAAAACAACGCGGAATCGCGCGTCCGGCGGTATGGAAGGAGCTTCGCGTGAAGCCGCGCCCGTCCTGTTCCGCGCTGAGGAATCTCGTGCTGCGAAAAATTCGTCCGGTACGGCGATGACGTCTCCCGCCATGACGCGCAGACACACGTCCTCCGCGCCGGCTTTCTTCCCATTTATACGAATGTTCCCCTTGCGCAAAAGACGGTAAATATGCGACAGCGGCGTATCAGGGGAAAATTTCCGTAAAATACGGTCAAGCCGCCTGTTTTCATCATCTTGCGCGGCTTTTATTTCAACCATACCAAGAACCGCGCTCCTTTCTGTGCGCTCACCGCGCCGGCCTACAATGACAACCCCGCGATATAGGCGTCGTACTCATCCCGCGCGCTCTGCGCCGCTGTTTTCGCTTCCTGCATCATGGCGTTTTGCTCATCAATGGTTGCATCCAAATCGGACAGCTTTTTGAGATATTCCTGTCCCTGGGGCGTCTGACTGCCGGCAGCCGTAAGGTTCTGCCGTATGCGGCTCTGCTCATTGGCAAGGCGGGCAAGCTCTTTTTCACAGTCCGCGAGGAAGGTATTCGCAACGTCGGCTTTCTTCTTCAACTCAACGGCTTTCCGCAAAGCCGTACGCACGGCTTCAGGAAGCGCGTTATCCGATGCGTAGCTTACAAAGGATTCAAGCCTCATCTGGGCAAGGGTGATGCGTTCCGCTATCGGCGCTTCTTCCTTAACGGCAAACGAGACCGCGCCGCCAGCCGGCAATGTCCGCGTAAACCGGTACACGCTGTCCGTGCGCTCGTCGAATTGCAGTCCGTCCGCAAGCTCCGCCCCTCTTGTGATCGGATGTTCGATGACAAGCCGTTTCTCTTCGCTGGAGGCGTTCTTTATAGTATACGTTTTTTCGTACACCTGCTTGCGGTTGATAATCATAACGCCTTGACTTGCCTGAACAGACGCCACGGCGCGGGAAAATGCGGATGTTACGCTGCCCGTCACCGAGAGGTCGTCTCCATACGAAATGAGCCGCTTTTCATTTTCAGGCAAGAAATTGATGAGCGCATCTCCGGCATAGATTCCCCCGTCGTACACCGTAATGGGACCCGCCGGCAGCTTCATGCCGGTTGTGTTGGCGAGTTCCGCGCTGATGGCGGGGTTGATGATCCCGCGCCTCATGGCTTTCTCGCCGGAGAACACAAGAGTCTTTTCAGCCTGTATACGCGCCTCCACCAAGGGAAGCATGGCGCTCTGCTGGCGGGCGATTGCAACCGGTTTTTTTATGGTAAATTCAAATAAATCGCCCGCGGTCTGGGGCGCCGCAGTCTGTACGGCGTTGCCGCCGCCGCCCACAACCACGCGGGGCGCGGCGGACAGCGCGTACGCCGAATCATCAGCGGCTTCCGCCATTTGACTTTCCCCAGCCATTTTCCTATTCATCTGAGGCGCGGGGGAGGCCGCCGGAGCTTCCACCCAGCCGGAATTATAAGTGGAGGCTTCCGCAACGCCCGCGATGGCAAGGGGCAGTACGGGACGCGCAAGATGATAGGGCGCGTACAGCCGCTGGATAAAAGAGACTGGACGCCCGGTGACAAGGGAGAGTTCCACCTGCTCCCAATCCATGTCGCTGTCATTGTCAACTATCGCCCAGCCCTGGAGCAGAGGCTCGTCATGGGAAAGATCAAGCCGGTAAGAAACCTTCCACACCGGAGCGGGAATCACATAACTCAAAGACACCTCGCGCTCGCCGCCGCGCGCGTTTTCCCCGCCTAACGTTATGGAAAGGATCCGCGTATCGGTTGCGCGGGAAGCCATGATGAGATCAAGGGCGCGGTTGATGCCGGCGTTTATGTTCTCATCTTTGAAGGAAAATCCCGACACGTCTTTAAGCGCGACGGTTTTGACGCCGCTTTGAGTAAAAAGCGAAAGGTACGGCTCATCGCCGCCTACGCCGCCGGTCGTTGAGAACCGGCGTTCAACCCCCATGATCCTCCCCGATATGAGGATCGGCGCATAGACATCGACTTCCACGCCCCGCAGAGAGCCGAGTATGCCGGCGATATCTGGATTTTCGGTTAAATCAACGGAAAGGCTCCGCAATGTACGCGCCAAAGTCGATTCCGAAGGGTAATTCACCTGTATAGACGCGGACGCCGGATCGGTGATGGCGAGGGATTTCAAGGCGTCGTCAATAACGCCGGCGTTAAAAGGCAGCGCGATTGACGCCGCGCCGGAGACCGCGCCGCTGCGCTCAAAAAAGCCAACGCCGGAAGAGAAAAGCGCGATTCGCGTAATTGCAAGTTCCGTCTCTCCCGCAGTTGAAGCGGGAGGCGGCTTTCCGTCCTCACGTACAGCTTGAGCCGTAAGCCCTCCCGCGCACATGTCAAAAAGCGCCGCATACCAAAAACGCCGCATAAAAACCTCCTTCATCCATGAGTTTCCAGTATAGCCTACGCGCACAGAAAGCGCAATCCTGTCAGGCGCGCCGTCCGCTTTATGACGCGCCTTTTTATTCGCAGTGGGGTCTCATACTCCGCTCTTCAGGGCTAAACTTGACCCATAAAAATTTTAGACAGTGGAACTCGCTTCCATTGGCGGTGAGGATTCGCCATGAAAGATTATTCCCCTTTTTTCTGTTTTTTTCCGGCTGAATTAAAGCAAAAAGCATATCCGGCCCATAGCGCCTATATGAGACAGTTACGGATGCTCAAACAGGGGGTGTGGTACGAAATCCGCGCCCTCATCAACAACCGGGAACCCTTGTTC
>JAIRLZ010000041.1 GCA_031259035.1 Treponema sp.
GACCGGCGCTTGCGCCCGAAGGTCTTGTTCCGCATAGACACTCGCTTTTCCCGTCACACCTTCACTTCTCATCTTGTTTTTCAAGGCGCGGCGTTTCTTTTCTATCAAAGCCTGTTCCAAAACTAACCCGAACCTGCGGTTCGCCAACCGAAGGTTCGCTGAACTCGTGTTCGCACATGTAGTTCGCGTTTTGGAACAGGCTCTATCATCCATCGTTTCCGATACAGCCGTTTTATATCGGCGGCCCCGCAATCGCTCAGACAAGCTCCCCAGCCCGCTCCCGGTTCGTCCGCCTCAAATGCTCCAGCCGTATGGCGGCATGGACCAGTCCCGCTTCCCCGCCCCCGCCGCTTCCCCGCCGGCAGCCGGGCCGCCCCGTGTATCCATCTCCCCGCTATAAACTGTCGCGCCAATTCAAACCGATCTATATTTTATGATGTTGCCCCTGCCCCCTCTCCGCCAGATTGGGGGAAACCGCATGGCGCGGGATTTCGGCAAGCGGCGACGCGGCGTCGAACCCGGACGACCGCCGCGCCTTCCGTTAAAAATTAACGCTTCTAAATTCTTCACACCACTTGACAAAAAAATGGCAACTTACTATTCTATACGCATAGGGGTATGTGTATGTACCCCCAAGGCGTATGCCTTGAGAATATTTTTTAAAAGGAGTCTTTTATATGAAAAAGATCCTGTTTGTATTGTTTGTCCTGCTTGTAACATGCGGTTTCGCCGCGGCGCAGGAAGAAGAAGGATTGGGATTGAGCGCCGGCGTTGAACTGGGTTTTGGCGATGTGGCGGACAAAGCTGTTTTTGGGGCTACGCCCCAGCTTGCCTACGAGAATTCTTTCCTTGACGGCGCTTTGGATGTCGCCGCTGGGATTGAGTACACCTTCACGTTTGAAGACGGAACGCCTCAAGAATTGTTCGCCGAAGAAGACATCGGCTACAACCTGTTCCTGAATGACACTTCCGTACTTACCTTCAACCTTCACAATGAAAACGATTTTTCTACGGTTCCGGATTTCGACGCCGCGGGGGATGGGAGCATATTCGAGCCAAGCGTCGCCTATGGCTTGGCGCTGGATGCCGGAGACCTCGTCTTTGTCGTGGGATTCCCCATCGGGTATCAGCCTGAAACCACGTTTGGCGCCTATGCGACAGCCGGATTTGTTTTTCCTTTTGGGCTTGGCGTTGAAGCGACCGCAAATCTGGACATTTCCCCTGACGCCGGGTATGCGGAAACCAATCTTCTGTTTTCCTATGGCGCGGATTCGTTCACCGCTGAACTCGAAATCGACGCGGACGGCGAATTCAAGGCGTACACCATAAGTCCGTACCTTGAGTGGTATTTTGGTTCATGGACCGTATGGGCGGGCGTTGACTTCGACAATATCGGCGGAGAGGGATCCGTAACCGTAGAGCCGTATATCGGCGTCAAGTACTCGTTCTAGCAGCCTGTTGCGCTGCTGTTGCGCTGCTCTGTTGCGCTTATAGGTTTTCATGGTTTTTTCGTTGAAAGAAGCCATGAAAACCACGGTTTATGGGTTGCTTTGCGGCGACGGGCGGTATGCCCTCAGTCCCATTGTGGAGGCGGAACGTGACCGCGTATCTGATGAAGCATTGCGCGCCCACCCTTGCGGGGCTGAAGAGCGCGAGCCTTTTCACCTTTCCGTTCGCGGATGAGGAACAGCTTTTTTCGCGGGCGCACGACATGAACGCGCTGCTGAACGGCAAAGGCGTATTCGTGAACATTTTGCGGCGGCGCGGCGGCAAGGCGCTCGTGTATGTGTACCGCGAGAGTCGCGTGGCCGAGGATCTGGCGCGGCGCGGCGCGGGCGACTACCTTCGCGCCATCGGGTATGAGGACGGCTCTGTTTCCGGTTGTCTGGAACGCCTGCGGAATCGCTTTGAGGAGTGTGAAAAAATGGGCTTCCCCCATGAAATCGGGTTGTTTTTAGGGTATCCGTTGCACGATGTGGAGGGTTTTTGCGCTCATTGCGGGAAAAAGCCCCTGCTCTGCGGCTACTGGAAGGTGTACCGCAATATAGAGGATGCGCGAGAAACGTTTCGCCGGTACAAAGCGTGTGAAGCCGCGTACCGGCGGCGCTTCGCCCAGGGGATGTCCATTGCGCGGCTTATTGTGGCGATGTGAATCGGGGTTCAGCGCCGGCGCTTCGTTACGCTATGCGGCTGCCGCGCGCGATTAAGAAAAAGATTGCCGGCAATGAAAAAAATACCGGCGCTGGACGCTATGTAAAAATAAGGAAAAACGGCTTGAGCCGCTTTACTGCAATGTATGGAGGTGTTTATGAATAAGGTTGCGATTGTTTATTGGAGTGGAACGGGCAACACGCAGGCTATGGCTGAAGAAGCGGCGAGGGCCGCGCAAGCCGCTGGAGCGGACGCGGCGCTTTTTACCGCCGCTGAATTTTCGGCGTCTCGTGTTGACGACTTTGACGCAATTGGTTTTGGCTGCCCGGCTATGGGCGCTGAAGTGTTGGAAGAAAGCGAGTTTGAGCCGCTCTTCACCGAGTGCGAGCCAAAATTGAAGGGCAAGAAAATCGCCTTGTTCGGCTCATATGATTGGGGAGACGGCGAATGGATGCGGAGTTGGAGCGAGCGGTGCAATGCCGCGGGCGCGGTGTTGGCGGTTGAAAGCGTCATAGCGAACAACGCGCCGGACGCCGGCGCGTTCGCCTCATGCGCCGCCCTGGGCGCGGCGCTCGCCTCGGCGTAGGCGGCGCATAGGCGGGCGCATTGCGGCGCGGTTGCGCCGCAATGCGCGGCATACGCCGGCGGCATAGTATGCCGGCGTATGCCGCAGCCGTATGAGAAAGAAGGGGCGCATGAACATAGTCATTATTGGCGGCAACGACTGTATGGAGTGCCGGTATAAAGCTATTTGCAAGGAATATGCGTGTAAAGCGAAAGTTTTTACGCAGCCTAAAAAGAATTTGGAAAGTTTAATTGGAAATCCTGATCTGATCGTATTGTTTACCCATCAGGTCGCGCATGAAATGGTCAAGATCGCCAAAAAGAAAGCGGCGCAAAAGGATATTTTGCTGGTGCAATCCCATTGCGGAAGCGGCGCCGCTCTTCAAAACATATTGACCGCAATGGCTGAAGCGAAAACCCACAGGAAAATGGCATAAGGATCCGGGCGGAAATAAAATGCACAGCATTTTGTTTCCGCGCAGTTCCTAAGCATATCCACGGCGGCTGACGGCGTGACGCCCGTCAAGACGCCGCGGGCGCAAAACAGGCGTGGGGCGGCTGTTTCGACGTTTCGGCGCTGGCAGTATAGGCGAAGGGGAATGGCAAGCCGTACGTCCGTTTATCTCATATGAAGAATGCGTGGAATGGCGCATAAGGATTCCCGGCGGGAAACGGGATGCAGTCGATTTATGCGGGAAATGGAGACAATATATTAAATGAGCCTGTTCCAAAACTCGGTTAGTTTTGGAACAGGCTTTTGGAGAAAATTGCCAATTCTTTATGGGTTTAGCATTTGTGGCTTATCCAATTTTCTCCAGGGGTAAGAA
>JAIRLZ010000123.1 GCA_031259035.1 Treponema sp.
TGAACACCTGTTTCTTGAAGTGGGAGCTTACCTGCCGGACCACCTGCTGGGTCAGCCTGGTGCGGGCGTCATACATGGTGAAAAAGATGCCCCCTATGTCAAGGCGCGGATTCAGTTTCTGTATTCGTTTGATGGTTTGCAGGAGCAAGGAAAGCCCTTCCAGCGCAAAATATTCGCATTGCATCGGGATAAGCGCCATGTCCGCCGCGACAAGTCCATTAATAGTGAGGATGCCTAACGAAGGCGGACAGTCAATGAGGATAAAATCGTAGGCGGCTTTGACCGGTTCAATCGCTTTCGACAGAAAAAAATCCCTCTCTTGCTGCTCTATCAACTCCACCGCCGCTCCCGACAGATCTATGCTTGCGGGAATGGCGAAAAGACCCGGAACAGAAGTTTCCTTTGTCACCTCGTTAATATCGGCGATGCCGGATATAAGCTCATAAACGCCGGGTTTTACGCCCGAAAGCCCTATGCCGCTTGAAAGGTTCGCCTGAGAATCGAAATCAATAAGCAACGTCTTTTTAGCAGATTCGGCGAGAAAGGCGCCTATGTTTATGGCGGAGGTGGTCTTCCCTACGCCGCCTTTTTGGTTAACAAATACGTATGTATTTCCCATATTTTTAATATACACTATTATCTATTTTTTTGCTATGGGCTAAAATTCAGTATTGAAAATAAACGCAAATATGGGTATTCTTACTGTATGATACGAATGATTGCTCTTGATTTGGATGATACGCTCTTGCGTTCAGATCTTACCATCTCGTACCGTACGAAAAAAGCGGTGCAAAAAGCGGTTGCGGAGGGGGTTTCTATTGTTCTTGCATCCGGGAGAGCGCCTGCGGCAATGGAGACGTTTGTTAAAACGCTCGGTATGAACAAACGGAACGGATGCCTGATTTGTAACAATGGCTCTCTTATTATGGAAAGCGGTACGAACAGCATAGTATATGAGGCGAAATTGCCGGTAGAAACGGCGCTTACAGCCTATGATCTTTGTTCGGCGGAGGGTTTTGCCGTCCAAGTCTACGAAAATGATATTCTCTATGTGTCAAAGACCAACGAATTCACCATGTACGACCAAAAACTTACCGGACTGAAACAGGTTGTCGCCGAAGATTTCAGAGGTCTCGTGGCAAAAGGTTGCTATAAGCTCCTTATTCCTGGGGATCCCATGATTTTACAACCGCTTGAAAGCATATTGAATACGTATTTAGATGAGAATGCGACGCTTTTTACCAGCAAACCGTACTTTCTTGAGATCCTTCCGCCCAGGACCAATAAGGGAACCGCGCTTGAGATTGTCTCAAAAAAACTCGGCGTTCCGCGTGAAGAGATCGCCGCTGTGGGCGACTCCATGAATGATGAAGCCATGCTGCGATGGGCCGGTTTGGGCGTCGCCATGAAAAACGGCGATGAGCGCATCAAAAAGATCGCCGGCATGGTGAGCGATAAAACGAATGATGATGACGGCGCGGCCATCGTCATAGAAAAACTCATAGGGCGGAAAGACAAAGCGTAGCATGTTGATATCGGCCTTATGCTAAGGAGCCGCGCAAAAATAAAATGCCGGCATTTTATTCTAATTGCTTACGCAATAATGAAATAACATGACCAAAAGGTCATGTTGTTTCTGCGCGGGTCCTAAGGAGGATTGCAGTGATCGATGCGCAGATGGAAAAAATAGAGAAAAATTTGAGCGGCGTTAGTTTGGAAGGCATACCGATAAGCACGGTGGATTCTCCGTCAGCGGTGTTGGAGTTGATTTATCAATTAAAAATAAAAGATGTGATGAAATCCGCGGTCATCACAGCGAGCAGGACGGACTCTATGCGGCGTATCCAGGCGTTGATGAAGGAAAACTACATTACCGGCGTGCCTATTGTCGATGAACGCCACAATCTGGTGGGGCTTGTGTCCATTGACGATGTAGTAACCGCCCTTGACGAGGGATATATAAATTGCCGCGTCGACGAGCGCATGACCAAGAACATCATTGTACTCGAAGACGACATGCCGCTTTCCTTCGCCATTTCCTACCTCAACAAGTACCGGTATGGGCGTTATCCGGTTGTGAACAAGAAAAACGAATTGGTTGGCATCCTCACTTCAAAAGATGTGGTGGGAACCCTCCTTGCGGAAATGAACCGCGAGGTGTTGCGCCTTGAGAAAATCAATCAGGAAAAGGGGAAAAGCGCGTCGGCTTCCGCGGATATGGAGTTTGCCACCGTCCAGTACGATTTTGAGCTTGCGGGCAGAGCGTCCACGGAAATTAAGAAGGCGCTCAAAGCGCGGAATATTGATCCCAAGATTATCCGCCGCGTGGCTATCGCAAGTTATGAACTTGAGATCAATCAGGTGGTGCATTCGGTGGGTGGGATCATGCGCTGTTCCATTCAACCGGACAAGGTGATTGTGGTCGCCTCGGATACGGGTCCCGGCATTGCGGATCTCAACCTCGCTTTACAAGAAGGGTGGTCGACCGCCAACGAGTGGATACGCTCGCTCGGTTTCGGCGCGGGTATGGGGTTGGCGAACACTAAACGGGTGTCGGACGAATTTTCCATTGATTCCGCTCAAGGAAAGGGAACGACGGTGCGGTCGGTGGTGTACATCAATTCGCCGAAAGAAGCGTAACACGAACAGCGCGAATGAAGGCGTGTTGGGTTGCTGTTCGCGATTGCGACTGGAAGATTGAGCGGGTTTGACACGAACAGCGCGAACTTGCGCTTCGATAGCGTTGGTTTCATGGAAGCGGAGGTTTCGTTGGTTTATGAGTCAAGAGGAGCAAGCATAGATTGAAGGCGCAAACAAGTTTGCGGCGGGGGTGTTAGACCCGCTGCGAATAAAGCGAAAGGAAAAGCCATGACAATACGACAAGTTGCGGAAGCGTTGGGCGCGGAGATCGCGCAGGGCGAATTTGAAGATGCGGATATTACCGGCGCTTACACATCGGATTTGTTGTCCGATGTGATGGCGCACGCTCACGACGGCGAGGCGCTCATTACCATACAAGCGCATAAAAACACGGTGGCGGTTGCGAGCTTGGTGAATATTCCGGTGATTGTGGTGTGCAATTCCCGTCCTCTGTCAGAAGACATGTTGGAAGCCGCGAAAGATGAAGGCATCGCGGTCATCAGAACACGGGAGAATCAGTTTGCCACCTCTGGAAAGCTGTACAAGGCGTTGAATGGTGAGAGCGCATAACAGGAGACGCTGTTCCATCCTCACTCTTCCGAAATGTTCAAATCCACCAACAGAGATATCTTGTATGTTTTTCCTTTTTGTACGGTAATGGGACGGATTATCAAATAGTCATTCACCTGAATCTTAATTTCATGCTTGCCCGGCTCCGCCGCAAGCGGTTTGGCGGCGTTTACCGGCTCATTATCAAAATAGATGAGCGTTTTTTCGGGCGCTTCAAAAAAGATAAGCGGCGTTGGATCTTGCAAGTCAATCGTAAGATCCATAATCTTGGTTCGTTCTATGAAGAATTTACGATTTTCATTGCGAAAATCATCGGAGAGTATGATAAGCTGATGTTCGCCTTCCCGTAAAAACTGCAGCTCGTTGGCATTCTCGATGAGTACATCATCAAT
The DNA here is from genome assembly GCA_031259035.1 of Treponema sp. Taxonomy (GTDB): domain Bacteria; phylum Spirochaetota; class Spirochaetia; order Treponematales; family Breznakiellaceae; genus JAIRKH01. Next base: position 3,603 of record JAIRLZ010000123.1, read on the forward strand.
CAGCAGGATAAAGGGCTTATTCTGAAGTTGTTCGGGATAGCGGAATGTCAGAGCAAGCGCCCCCTCGTTGCTCAAGATCGGTTTTGCGGTGAGGGTAAATGTCATTTTCTCTAATGCTTCGCTTATCCCTTTTATTATGGGCATGATCCGGACAAGAATGGGAAACGATTCCGGATGTATAATGAGGTTTGGAACCGTGGCATACGGGGTGGTGCGCAAACCGTGCTGGCTCCGAATGGGAAGTTGATAAACGGTTTGTATCCTGTTCGGCAACGGTTCAAACAGAAGCGCGTCGGCTTCTATATCCGTAACGCCTGAAAGCGGAACCGCTCCTATATTCATATAAACCGCCACGGCAAGGCTGCCGCGGTAGGCGAAATAGGCTTGCGGCGCCGTAATGATAAGTTCCACGCCCCTAAGAAAATGGGTGTCATTGGCGATTGAAACGAGCGCCGAGCTTATATACGAGAGGGAAATTGAAGAGCCTGCGGGATTGCTTGTCGAGACTGTCAAAGAACCGTCAATAAGGATGCGCGCGCTTTCCCTTGATTCCGCTTTCGGCGTTTCCAGCGCCCAGATGAGGAAAAAGCAACTCACCATGAGCGGCTTCCAACATGGCTTCCAAAACGACGCGCCGGGTTTCATGATCTTTTCCATCTTTTCTAATTACCCTTAAACAGATGTTTTCCTGGATCCTGAGCTTTGCCGTTTTGCCTCAACTCAAAATGCAGGTGGGGTCCTGTTGACTGCCCCGTTGATCCCACTCTTCCGATAAGATCGCCCGCTTGTACGGAGGCTTGCAGTCTGATCTCTATTTTAGAGAGGTGTCCGTAAAGACTCGCCCATGCGCCTTCGTGTTTAATGACAATGTAGTCGCCGTATATGGCGTCACTTCCAATGTCGGTGACAACGCCAGCCTGAGCCGCATAGACCTCGGCGCCTAAAGGCGCGGCAAGGTCTAACCCGTCATGGTTTTTTACGGAACCCGTCACCGGATTCCTTCTAACGCCGAACGCGCTGGTCAGCGTAAAATAACGCACTGGATACTGGAACGACTTGCCTCTTTTCCCAAAGGTGAGGAAAAAAGCCGCTTCCGTTACGCTGAAATTCGCGCCTGGAATAAACAAAAAACGTTCTTTCTTGCCATTGCCGCTGATTGTGATGACGGCGCCCGTTTCCCTTTGCGTTTCGGTAAGGCGGCTTGCCGTCATAAGTTTTTCAAGATCATTGGCGTTTTTCCCGGTAATGTCAAGCGGCACGAAAAGTCCGGGTATTGATGGAAGCAGAATAATCCCGCCCGTAAAGGCGTCGGGATGCGCCATGTGGTTCAATGTCGCTATGCTTTGGGCGCCAACCGGGCAACGCGCCTGTACGCTGTAAAAGTCGTCGCCGCCCAGCGGCTTATAAGCGTATATAGTAAGTATCCGGGCCGCGGCTTCCGGTTCCACAACGCGATCTCTATTGTAGACAAGTTGTCTGCCTATTTCGACATTTTTGACGTATTGATCAAACGTTATATCGCTTCGCGGATCGAGCCGCTCAATAAGCGGGTAATCCCCAAAGACGGCGCCACCAAGAAAAAACACGCGCAATACGCAAAGCGCGGCGCGCAGGTTTTGCGGGCGCCTACTTTGCCGCGCAAAGTAGGCGAAGGGTTTGCACATGGAGCGTTCCCTTGCAATCACCATTCACTGGAATCAGCCTTGTGAAATGATTCCAGCAGGACACTCGCCGGCGCATGCCCCGCAATCCAGGCATACATCAGCGTCAATCATACGGACATCCCCTTTCTCGGAAATCGCCCCCGCAGGACAAGCGCTCTCGCAGGCTGCGCAATTTATGCAGCCGTCACCGATTACATAAGCCATGATAATCTCCTTATTTATCAAAGTTTAGGCGCGGACAATCGCCGCTGTTATCTAGTGGACTAACAAGCCGCAATTGTCACCCTTCTTCATTTTATCACAACCTGATTTTGTTTGCAAGCGCTGGATGCCGCCAAGCGCCGGAAGTTTTGCCGTACACGAAAAAAACGCGGGACTGGCAATGCCGCGTCGTGCATCCGCGCTGTACGCGCCGCGCGCTAGATGCGCCAGAGCGCGATCATAGCCCGCCGCGCTTCGGTTGTCAGACGGTTGAGCGTTGCGGCGGGTTTTTGATTGTAATAAACAGACGACCCGGCCTCTGCGGCGCAGGCGCGCCATATATCGAGATATGCGGGTGAAAGCCCCGTCGCGCCGCCAGGCGGCTCCGCAAGGCTTTCGCCGACAAGCGCAAGCAGGATCTGCAAAAAACGGGAGAAAAGCTCCCGCATTTCAAAATTGCCGGTAGACGCAAGCAGCTTTTCGATCAAAACCTGCATGTTTTTGACGGGCCTGCCCAGCCCAGCCGCTTCCGCAATAGGCGCGGCGTACTTGCCGAGCGCCACCAGTTCCCAGGGCAGATCGGCGGCGGGGCGGCGCAAACGCAACGCCGTTGTCATAGCGACCGAAGCGGCAAGATGCGCCGCCAGAGGACGCAAGGTGTCATCCGTGACAGGCAGAAATGTTTTAAGGTACGCCGCAATGGAGAGTCCTCCGTTTTTCGCGTCTTTTGCATGCTCCGGTTCCCGCGCCCCAAACACGCGCCGCATCACCTCCGCTTCGGTCTCCAGCGGACGCTGTACAAAGCGGTAGGGGCGCACGCGGGAGAGAATGGTCGGCAGCAAGGCTCGCTCATGGCAGGTGGTGAGTATGATCGAAACCGCCGCCGGCGGCTCTTCCAGTATTTTCAGCAGAGAATTCCGCGCCCCCTCCTGCATACGGTCTGCGTTCTCGATGAGCGCTGTCTTGCGCCCGCCGCTGGGCGCAAGATGCGCCCACGCCGCGGCCCTGCGTATCTGGTTGATTGGTATCGTATCCGCAATACCCTCGGCTTCGAGTTTCACCGCATCTTTGAGGATCGCCGCGCACCGTTTCCGCGCGATTTCCGCGCCGCTTTTTTTGAGAGCGCTGATTTCCTCCACATCTTCCTCAAGAGCGAGGATCACATTGGTCAATTTGCCAAATTTCGGATCATCTTCCCATAAAACAACCGCAAAACGCGCAAGCAACTTTTTTAAAGACAGTACAAACGTCCTTTCCCGCGCGTCCACGTCATGCCCGCCCTCCACCGCGCGCGCGAAAGCGTCGGCGGCTCCGGCAATCTCCGCGGAAAAATCACGCGGGCCAAGACACAGCAAGTCCGGGTGGGAGAGCAGGCGGTGCCTGGCGCAGGAGGGACAACCGCAGTCAGCGCCGGCTCCGGCGCATGAAAACATACGCGCCAGTTCCAACGCGGTCGTCCCTTTGCCAGACGCCGCCGGACCTGCAAGCAACATGCTCGGCGGCAGCCTTCCCTGTTCAAAATCGGCGATGAGTTGGGCGGTTGCGGGTTGTCCAAGAATATGATCAAACATCAGGCGAGCCGTTTTGCAATGGCATCCATGAATTCCCATGAAGTAAGCGTTTGCGCGGGAGCGGGGCTTGCGAGACGAGCGAGATCGCCGGTCATGCCGCCTTCCTCAATGGTTTGCAAGACCGCGTGTTCGAGCTTTTTCGCAAAGGCGGTCAGTTCCGGCGTACCGTCCAATTCCCCGCGTTTTGCGAGCGCCCCTGTCCATGCAAAGATGAGCGCAACCGGATTGGCGCTTGTTTTTTCACCTTTCAGGTATTTATAGTAATGCCGCTGCACCGTGCCGTGCGCCGCTTCGTACTCAATCGCGCCGGAGGGGGACACCAGTACGCTTGTCATCATGGCGAGACTGCCGGACGCGCTTGCTATCATATCGCTCATAACATCGCCGTCATAGTTTTTGCACGCCCAGAGAAAGCCGCCTTCGCCCTTAACCACCCGCGCCACGGCGTCGTCAATCAGGGTGTAGAAATAGTGTATGCCGACGGCTTCACACGCCGTTTTGAATTCGGTTTCGTACACCTCGTTGAAAAGCTCCTTAAACCTGCCGTCATAGATTTTGGAAATCGTGTCCTTTGCGGCGAACCACACCGGAATTTTTTCATCAATCGCGTAGATGAAACAGGAGCGAGCGAAATTCCTGATCGATTCGTCCGTATTGTGCATGCCCTGCACCACGCCGGGACCCTTCATATCCGCGACCAATATCCGCGTCTCGCTTTCGTCTCCAAGCGTATACACAAGTTCAACCTTGCCGGGGCCGGGAACCAGCAGTTCCGCGCTCTTGTACACATCGCCATAGGCGTGGCGTCCTATGACTATGGGGTTTTTCCATGTGGAAACCGACGGTTTGACACGCGAGACCGCTATGGGTTTGCGGAAAACCGTGCCGTCAAGAATAGCCCGAATCGTGGCGTTGGGGCTTGGGTACAGATGCTTTAGTCCGTACTCAGCCTTCCGCGCCTTGTTTGACGTAATGGTGGCGCATTTCACTCCCACCCCGAGCCGTTTAATCGCATACGCGGATTCGGATGTCACCCTGTCTTCGGTAGCATCACGGTTTTTAAGCCCCAAATCGTAATATTCGGTTTTCAAATCGACAAAAGGTTTTATAAGCTTGTCCTTTATCAAAGCCCACAATATCCGCGTCATTTCATCCCCGTCAATCTCAACGATTGGCGTTTTCATGGGTATCATATATGCTCCTTTTTTACCCTATCGTTTGCGCAACTCCGGCTGTCATGCCGGAATTAAGCTATGATACAAAATCCATGCGAGAGCGTCTAGCAGTTTGCCGCGCTTCGTGCATAAACATTCAAACGTCCAAGTACAACATCAATCTTAAAGACGGGAAAACGTATCCTGTCATTCGAATAACCTCTTGACAATGGGTTTTATATTCCTTCCTCACCGCCTGTCTTGTTTTCATGTTTAACCTCATTGAGACGCCCTCCTTCGAGCGTCCCATTTCAAATGTGGGGCATGACATCTTTTCGCCGCTATTTTTCATGTGCCGCCGCGTCCCCAGCCTTGACAAGACGCTCAAAAGGATTTATTCTATATTATGGAGCCTGTTCCAAAACGCGAACCCGCGGTTCGGGTTAGTTTTGTGAAATGCTCTTGAAAAAGCGGTCGGGAGTCCGCTTTTTCGTATAAATTTAAGGCGGGCTTTCCCCAAAACTGTCGCTCCGCCCGTTTTGGGAAAGCCTCTTATCTGTGAGGAGGCAATTATGCATACAAGTCCTTTTTTCGCTAAAAGTTCCGCCAAATT
>JAIRLZ010000144.1 GCA_031259035.1 Treponema sp.
CTTCTTACCCCTGGAGAAAATTGGATAAGCCACAAATGCTAAACCCATAAAGAATTAGCAATTTTCTCCAAAAGCCTGTTCCAAAACTAACCCGAACCGCAGGTTCGCATTTTGGAACAGGCTCATGTTATTAAGTTATTTGAATCGCTTCTATGCGCCTTCAATTCGGCGCCGTCTATATCAGGAGAAGCGTCATTATTTTCGGCAATGCCTAATAAGGTCTCAAGCGTATAGCCAATTCCCGTCGGACCGCGCCGCCGGGAAGGAATATAACCCATATCTTTTATTTTTTGAAATTCCTCTTTGAATTTCTCTATGGTCATTTTCATGAAATTTATGATATATTAGCCATAACAATTTGTCAATCACGCGCATGTACGCCGCTCAACGCCGCCACGCGCCCACTACACATCTTTTTCCTGAATAACCGCGCCCAGCGCGGAAAGCCTGCCCACGAGGTTTTCATAGCCGCGTTCTATTTGGTACACGTTGCGGATGACGCTTTTGCCCTTTGCCGCCATCGCCGCGATCACAAGAGCCATGCCCGCCCGCACATCGGGGCTGTGCAACTCCGATCCGGTAAGCTCCGAGGGGCCGGAAATGACCGCCCGATGCGGATCGCACAGCACGATGCGCGCGCCCATGCCGATAAGTTTGTCAACAAAGAACATGCGGGATTCAAACATCTTTTCATGCACCAGCACGGCGCCCTGCACTTGCGTAGCCGCGACGGTAATGATGCTCATAAGGTCGGGCGGGAACCCGGGCCACGGCGCGTCGTCAATTTTTGGGATCATGCCGCCCACATCGCAGTTTACCGCCAAGTCTTGCTCTTTCGGCACGTGAAGAATCACGCCTTCGTGTTCCCATATGACGCCGAGTTTGCGGAACGCCGTTTTCGCGGGGCGTATATCCGGTATTGCCGCGCCTTCAATGAAAAGTTCTCCCCGCGTCGCGGCCGCAAGCCCGATGAAAGAACCAACCTCCATGAAATCGGCTCCCACCTCAAACTCACAGCCTGACAGTTTTTTCACGCCCCGGATGGTGAGGATGTTTGATCCGATGCCTTCAATATGGGCGCCCATGCGCGTGAGCATACGGCACAGGTCTTGAACATGCGGCTCGCTCGCCGCGTTGGTGAAAATCGTTTCCCCTTTGGCAAGCGCGGCCGCCATGACGCCGTTTTCTGTAGCCGTCACTGACGCCTCGTCAAGGAAGACGTCATTTCCGGTCAGCCGGCTTGCGGTGAAGGTAAACATATCGTCCTGCCGCACCGACGCCCCCAACTCAGTGAGCGCCAGAAAGTGCGTGTCAAGCCGCCGCCTGCCGATGACGTCTCCACCCGGCGGCGGCAGCGCGGCGCGTCCGGTACGGGCGAGGAGAGGCCCCGCAAACAGAATGGAGGCGCGTATTTTTTTTGCGTGTTCAAGCGGAATTTCCGAAGACGCGATGTTTTTCGTACACAGGCGGTACGAATTGGGAGAGAGCGGCGTCACATCCCCGCCCAGGGCGCGGTACACGTCAAGCATGACGTGTACGTCCTCAATATCCGGGATGTTTTTCAATACAACCGGATCGTCGGTGAGGAGCGCCGCGGCGATACAGGGCAACGCCGCGTTTTTATTGCCACTTGCCCTAATGGCGCCGCTGAGGGGATGCCCGCCTTCAATATGGTATTCTTTCATGCCGCCATCTTCTCAGGCCGCGCCGCGTCGGCCAGACCGAACAGATCGTTATCCCCCGCGTTCTGAGCGATCCGCTTCAATTCTTTCCATACGCCTTTTGGATTGAACCCAACCGCCTTCATAACCGCGCGCCGCACCGCTCCAACATCGCTATTCTCCAAACAGAGGAAATTCGTGCCTGCCAATCTTTCGTCCATACGATCCGTTCCTCCACACTATACCGGTTCTTGAGTTGATGGGGAGAGTATAGCTTAAAACGGAGGTTTTGGCAAGACGACGAAACATATATGGGTCATTTTGAGGCAATGCGCTCTAGCTCAAACGGTCTATTTGGTATAAAATAAGAGCCGCAGATACAAAATGATGAATACTGCGCGGGTTCATATCCCGCCAACTATGCGGCGGCGAGAAATCGCCCTGAAGGGCGCGGTATAGGCCCCACTGCGAATAAAAACAGGGTATATTAGGGAGGATCGATCATGTCTGATGAAATTAGCGACATTATTGCGCGGGTAAAACTGTTGCGTGAAATTGAGGAGATTTCCGCGGAGACATTCGCCAGGGAGCTCGGTTTTGATGTGGAGCGGTACAAAACATGGGAAGCCGGCGAGGAAGAATTCCCCATAGGCGTTCTTGTGGAGATTGCTTCGCGGTTCAAGGTTGACCTTACGGAGCTTGTTACAGGGAAGGCGTCCAATCTGCGCACCTTCTGCCTGACGCGCGCGAACAAGGCGCCTGAAGTGAGCCGCCGCCCCATGTACACCTACTGGAATTTGGCGTACAATTTTCACCGGAAGAAAGCCGAGCCGTTCCTTGTTGAGGCAAGCGCGGACACCGCGGACAAGCCCATAAGTCTTAACACCCATCCTGGTCAGGAATTTGACTATGTGCTTGAAGGGCGGCTTCTTATTTCAATCGGCGGGCATGAAATGGAGCTTGGCCCGGGCGACAGCGTGTACTATGATTCCCAGGAGCCTCACGGCATGAAAGCCATTGGCGAGGGACGCGCGAGGTTTTTAGCGTTTGTGTTTTGACGTACAATCTGAATGGAACGAGGATTGCATGTGCTGGCGGTTCTTCCATAAAGAACGCCGTATCAATGAGAGAAGTTTTCCCCTGAACGCGAAGTGTGTGAGCGTTGAAAAAGCGCTTTTCCGTTCCCCGCAAGCGGATATTTTGGGGAGCCTCTATAGCAAGGAGATTATATGCCGATAGTGGATAAATTTGTCAAGAAACAGAATTTTGCCTCGTATGAGGATTTTTATGAAAATTTCAAAGTGGAAATACCGGAAAACTTCAACTTCGCCTTTGACGTGATGGATGAATTGGCGCGGGAAAAACCCGGTGAGACCGCGCTGGTGTGGTGCGACGAGCGGGGGGCGGAAGCCTCGTTTACGTATTCGGAACTCAAGTCGCTTTCCAATCAGGCGGCCAATGTACTGCGCCGCGCCGGCGTCAAGAAAGGCGATCCGGTCATGCTGATTCTGAAACGCAGGTGGGAGTATTGGATAGTCCTGCTCGCCCTGCACAAAATCGGCGCGATTGCCATTCCCGCGACTCATTTGCTCACGGTCAAGGACATTGTATACCGATGCAAGGCCGCCGACATCATTGGCGTCATCTGCGTTGATGAAGCCATCACGCAGCGCGTTGAAGAAGCCCACGCGAAGCTCCTTTCCGAGGGGAACGCCGTCCTGCGCTTTAAGGCTTTTGTCCGCAGCGTTCATCACGCCAAAGACACGCCGTTGTCCGCGCCGCCAGCGGCGGCGGATTCTCTGGCTTCGTGGCTTGATTTCAAGGCTTTGCTGCGCGAGGAATCCTCCGCATTTG
>JAIRLZ010000203.1 GCA_031259035.1 Treponema sp.
TCAATCTATAGCCCCCAAGTCCCGATATTTCTTTAACAAGTGAGCCTGTTCCAAAACTCGGTTAGTTTTGGAACAGGCTTTTGGAGAAAATTGCCAATTCTTTATGAGTTTAGCATTTGTGGCTTATCCAATTTTCTCCAGGGGTAAGAAGCTGTTCCAAAACTGAAGTTTTGGAACAGCCTAAAGTCCTCATACTTTAAAACAGACGCTGGCTTGAGATAAAAAGCGCAATAGGCTCCGTGGGGAGTTTGCGGCGCCCGTCGCGGCGGCTGAGGGCGCTAGTCGCCGCGAGCGATTTTCCCCATATATTTCCGCACAAAACCTATGGGGCGGTAGGTCATCTTCGCTTGGCGCAGCCCTTCGTCTCCGAGATCCTGTTCGCGGTTGAGGTACACGTAGCGCTCGTCGAGCGAAGCCGCAAAGTTTTGATTGATGTACTGATAGATGCCCTTGTACTCGTCAAGCCCCTTTTCAAAATGGATGCCAAACATGGTTCCATTAGCGAGGCTTTCTCCCAAACACCAGCCCACGGGGTAGTTGTTGATATAATAGATGTTCCCTTGCAAGCCGAGAACGCTGAACAGCTCAAGCGCCTCTTTTGAGGCTGTGTAATCCCCCTCTTCGCCTTTGTCAACTCGCCATCGCTCCAGAATTTTAAGCGCGAGGGAGATTTTGTCTTCCGTGAGTTCCTCAACCTGTGGAATGTACATATTGAGGAATGCGTTCACCAAATTTCGTTTTTTGTGAAATTTCTTGCCGGAAAGCTCGGCGAGATCGGTTCTGAGATAAAGATAATCAAAATTGTCACGGTCTTCCGTGATCTCAACGCCGCATCGCTCAATAAGCGCTTGGTTCGGCTTCAACACCGAATCCGGGATGCACTTCCAGTAATCGTGCGTCTCAAACAGGGACAAGAGAATTTCTTTAGGGGGCATGAGTGAAGGGGTCTCAAAAAATTTCTTGCCATCCCGCTCTCCTGAGATGATTATGGCATTTCCGCCGGGCGCGTCCGCAGACGCGGCATGACCTCCGGTCTTATCGGCGTCTTGCGCGAGGCAGAGGTGGTAGGCGTACCGCTTTCTGAACAGATACAAGTTGGCAAAGGTGAATTCCGATACGCCGTCCGGCAGGCGCGCAAGCAAGGGTTGGATTTCAGCCCGCATGTCAAGGACAAGCGGGGCGAAATCAGGATAACAAGGCAGTTGCATGAAAGTACTATACTAATTTATACGCTTTTGGGCAACCTCTTTATCGAAAAATCCTGCGAGGATGCGCCGCGGGACGCTGGGTGAACATGGGAAGGCTTCTCCTCAATTCCGCTTCGCCGCCGCTCTCGCAAGCCGGTCGTTGATCGCGGCGCCAAGCCCGCTATCCGGCGATTTTTGCGCGTGTATGGCGGACGGCTTGCGTTTGTCAATGGTATGCAGGATGTCAAACAGATTCGCCGCGGCTTCAAGGGTTTTGTCCGCCGCCCCCATATCCGCGCCGGCGGCAAGCGTGAATATACGCTCATCACCGCCCGCGTCGGGCGCGTTCCGCATGTGCCATACGCCGCGTGTTTCCTCGTCAAAGAAAAGGTACGCTTCATCGGAACAAAAGGAGAGTCTCGCCATGTCGTTGGCGTCGTGCAGAAAGAGCGGCGCGTTCGGCGCGTAATGACTGGCGAGTTGCCCCGGCGAATGGGGCGCATCTTGCGCCGGAGACCCCATTTCCACATGACCGATAAGCGCCTCAATCGCCTCGCGTAGGGCGCCGCCCGGTCGCAAGATACGCGCCGGCTCTTCCGTAAGGTCAAGCACCGTAGACTCGACGCCTATGCCCGCGCTTCCGCCGTCAATGATGAAATCAACCCGCTCGCCCAACTGCTCTTGTACGTGGACGGCTTTTGTCGGGCTTAAATAGCCGAACGGATTTGCGCTTGGAGCCGCGATGGCGCCGGTTGAATAGCGGATGAGTTTTTGGGCCGCGGGGTGGGAGGGGAACCGCGCCGCAACCGTTGGCAAACCGCTTGTCGCCAAATCGGGGACAGCCGGTTGTTTCGGCAACACCAGCGTAAGGGGGCCGGGCCACAGCTTCCGGCATAGCGCCCAGAGTTTTGCCCGCGCAGAGGGAGGGAGGCTTCCGGCATTTGCGACCATATCCAGCGAGTCCACATCGGCGATGTGTACGATGAGCGGATCAAAACGCGGCCTTCGCTTCGCCTCAAAAATTCGCGCCAGAGCGGAAACGTTAAAGGCGTCGCCGCCCAGTCCATACACGGTCTCTGTGGGAAAAGCCGCCAGCCGCCCCGCCTTGATCGCTTCGGCGGCGATGCGGATGTCTTCATCGCCGCTTGTAAGCATACGCATTTTTACAGCCACCGCCTCCGCTTGAAAAAGATCAGCATCCCTATGGCAATAGCGGCCATCACCCCCCACACGGCGAAATATGCGTAACGCCAGTCGAGTTCGGGCATAAACCTGAAATTCATGCCGTAAACGCCGGCGATAAACGTCAACGGAATGAAAATGGTTGAAATAATGGTAAGCACCTTCATCACCTTGTTCATACGGGTTGATATGGTGGCGAGGTTGATTTCCATGATGCCCGCAAGGAGTTCGCGGCAGTTCTCCACGGTTTCGGCGGCTTGCATCACATTGTCGTGCAGGTCTTTGAGGAAGGGTTTCAGTTCTGGGTTTATGAGCGGCGATTCCAGATGCATAAGCGCCGCAAGGCTTTCACGCAAGGGCGACACCACCCGTTTTACGCGGATAAGGTTTTGTTTCACCTTTTGAAAATCGGGCATGAGCGATTCATCGGTCTCGTCAAACGCCCGTTCCTCAAATTCATCTATAGTGCCGGTTAAATCGTCTAAAATCACGTAATACTCGTCAATGATGGAATCCATTATCGCGTACGCAAGGTAATCCGCGCCTGACCTGCGGATTTTGCCGGCGTCGCCCAGAATGCGGCGCCGTATCGGATCAAATGAATCGCCCGGCAACTCCTGAAAAGTGATAACCGTGTCCTCCGTAAGAATTACGCTTATCTGCTCAAACCTGTTTTCCTCGCCGCACGAGCGGTTCACCACTTTAAATGTGATAAAGATATACCGTTCAAAATCTTCAACCTTGGGTCTCTGCCCGACATCCCGAATATCTTCCACGGTAAGCGGATGAATACGGTACAGTTCCGCCAGTTTGTTTATGGACGCGGCGTCCTCAAGCCCGTCGACATTGATCCACGTGACGCCGGAAAATCCGCGCCGCGTCAACACCCCTTCAATGGTTTCGGCGTTTTGCCGCCGCGCGCCATCATGGTTGTACTCAATAATAGAAAAATGCATGTCCATCCTCATAACCAAAGGTACACGCTGTGCAGCCTGGCGCTCACAAGCCACGTGCCTGTTCCAAGAAACAGCGTCCCAAGTATGGGCGCGACCCATGTGTCCGCGTTGAGCAGAAAACTCCGCCCTATGAACGCCAGCAAAACGCCGGCGCTGATGAAAAGGTACATGGCGCTCCCTCTGGTCAATGCGGAAATGAGAAAGCTCGTGAGCGTAATCGCCGCGACGCTCATTTCAATGGGTTTGAAGAGCTTTGAATAACCGTTTGTCACATTAAGCGCGGTGTTCCACGAAAAACCGTCAATGGGCGCTTCAACGGCGAATATGACGCTGACCGATACAAGTATAATAATAGTGTATTTTTGTTCCTGAGCGTTAAAGCCCGTAGCGTAAACGCTTGCCGCAAGCAATGAAAAAACGCCGAGATGCCGTCCGAAAAACAGCATTCTGCCGGCGGCGCCTATGTATATGCTGGAAAGCTCTTTGACATTGGCAAAGGGAATCATCACGCGGCAGGCTTCAAAGGAAAAAGACAAAACAAAGAAGCCAAAGTACAGTATTTCAGGAGATTCGGTTTTCTCAAAAAAACGGTAAATGTGTATAATAGCCGCAAGCGCATACACCGCCGATATGATTATTGAGGCGAAAACTCCGTACGCCGAAGGGCGCGAAAGGTTTTGGATGAGTCCGGAGGGTCTTTGAACCGCGCCTTCAACCACTGCCGGATACGTCGGCGGATCAACACGGAACATAACCGCCGATGAAGCCGCAACCGCCGTGAGCGCCAACACCGCGACGCACAGTCCGATTTTGAAGAATGCGTTTCTTTCTTTCAATGTCATGTCTTGATAGTACTCAATTGCGGGCTTATTTTCAATATGCCCGTAACTATGCGTTCAAAAACTTGTTATTCTTGTTATGGAAAAAGCTGATATAATGAAACATAAACCGGCGCTTGCGGCGCTTGGGCTGGTGGCGCTTGCGCTTGCCTGCGCGTCCTGTTCGGGACGAATCACCGGCATCTTGCGGGAAGACGGCTCCGCCGATATAACAATTCAGAGCGCCGCGCTGCCATCGGCAGCGGCGCTCATAAACGCGGCGTCTGGAAACGCGGACTCCATTCTTGACGCGCAAACTATCGCCCGGTCTTTGCGGAACGCCCGTGGCGTCAAAGCGGTGTCCATGCGCAATATAACGCCGTCAAGCATAGATGGAAGCGTAAGCGTCTCGCAGGCGAACGATTTTCTCACGCCGCTTGGCGGACAAACGCAACGGCTCATCACGTACGAACAAACAAGCGGCGGCGGGCGGCTTTCCATTGAGCTGAATCGCGCGACCGCCCCGCAATTCGCGAGCCTCCTGTCACCCGACGCGGAAGATTACCTTTCCTGCCTCATGGCACCCGGTCTGACAACGGACTGGCAGTACATCCAGACCAAAGCCGAATATATACGGCAGCTCAAGGCGACTTATAACACGCTCAGAAACAACAGAGGACTCGGCAATGCGCTCGCGTCTGAGCTTGAAAGCGCGGCCTTCAGCCTTGCCCTTGACTTTCCGGGCGCCATCCGTTCCGTCCAGGGCGGGACGTTCTCCGGCGCGCGCGCGGAATTCACGGTCCCGGTGATCGACCTTTTGACATTGGAAAAACCTCTCGTGTACGAGGTGGTATGGGAGAGGGAATGAGGGCGTTTTTCGCGCTCAAAAAAACAAAAGTATGATTTGGAAGCCTGCCGCGCCGCGGGAGGACTGATAGATTGGGAGGCGGGCGATAGGAGCGCTGAAACTTTGGAAAAATTAGTTTTCCGGCTCGCCGAATTCAAGGTCAACATGTATTGCGCCGACCGGTGGGAATCCTATGTGTGCCGTAAAGGGCGACCGCACACTTGTTTGCGCCTTCAGGTCGGGGTAGTTCATTTACGAGCGGCGCCTCTTTGCCGCAACGGGACGCGGGCGCGCCGCTGGAGTTTGCATTGAAATGCCGGGCGTTTGGCGCCGATGCTTCCGAAGGAACGGCGTGGACTATCAAGAACGGGCTGTACAAGGCCCCGGACGACGCGCCGGAGCTTGACGGAGCCGGAGTTCGATGAAGACGGCGCTCCCGCCGGAGAAGAAGGGCGCGGAAACCGTCATTAAATAAGGCGCCTGACACCTTTACGCCGCGTAAAAATTATGAAAATTTCTGTCGCGGCGTATTTACATTCGTGTATTTTGTGCTATACTATCGTAGACGATGGCTCCGCGTCGGCATGGGGCGGGGAGCGGCTGTTTTTGAGGAGAGCGTTATGAAACAAACGGTCAAACAAACTGAGGCGAAGGCGCGGCGTTTCCACGCCGGGCTTGTCGCGGCGCTGGCGGTCTTCGCGGTGCTGGGATCATGCGACGGCGGACGGAGCCGCCAAGCTCCCCCCCCCCCCCCATGAGACGGAGATTGGATATAAAGACGGGGATGTGGTGGGCGTGAGGGTGAACGTCCCCCGGACAAGCGGGAGCGGCGCCAGGTCCCTCAATCCTGAGACCCTGGAGTTCTTCGCGGATACGTACGAGGCGGTGTTCAGGAAAATTGGCAAAAACCCTCCAGATGACGACCGGTACTACCGGG
>JAIRLZ010000273.1 GCA_031259035.1 Treponema sp.
CCTTCCTGCAAATAATCCTGCCAATGCGTCCTCAACCGCTCCCTCAATTCCATTTTAGCCTCCTCAAATTCTGGATAAAAACTATACAACTCCTCATACATTTGCTCCACACGCTCCAGTATCATCGCCCCGTCCCCAACGCTCAACCGCCCCTCCCTCCGCTCGACCTCCAAGAAACCTTCCATCTCACGCAACATCCCTTTCAGTTCGTCCGCCAACTTCTTCCGCCGCCCCTCCTCCCCGCCAGTTTTCCTCGCCTCCTTGCGGAACTTCAACAGACAAAACGGAAACAACAGCCCCATCCCCCGCCGGTCGAGCGCCTCAAGGCTCTGATCCAACACCTTCAGCGCCTCCACCTCGTAGTCATGCGCGCTCTTGTCTGGAAAAACAAGCCGAACCGTCACTATGTCAGGCGTCCGCCGCGTCGTCTCCCAATAAATGATCCGCGCCGCGGGCATGGTCAGCGTGGTGACATTTTCGGCGGTTCGCCTCGTCCGCGCGGCGCGCGCGAAGCCGTATTGAAAAACGCGCAGGGCTATGCTCTCGTCGTCGTTTATCTGCGCCTCAATGAGAAAAGCGTCCCCCCCTATCGTGACCACCGAGCCTTTCCCAAAACTCGGTTAGTTTTGGGAAAGGCTTTGGAAAAAGCGGTCTGAAGCCCGCTTTTTCCCGCCACATCTAAGGTTGCTTTCCCAAAACTGAAGTTTTGGGAAAGCCTCAACCATGAATCGGAAATGATTTTCTCAAGCCGCTCCGCCCGCTCGTTGACGCTCTCGGTGGCCGCGAACGTCACTTCACTCTCAGGCGGGTAGTTTTTGTCGAACAGCCCGTTGATGAAATGGACGAGCGCGGTCGAACTCGCCTCTTTCAGAATCAGTTTGAACATCAAGTCGAACACTTGAAGCGTCTCCCGCTCCCCGTTGTCAGCCATGCGGTCTCCTTTATGCCAATACTACCACAAAAAAACAGCCTTGACAACAGATTTCATGGAGGCTTGTAGTCTGCATATTGTCCGTGACCAGCGGCGGGATTCTTCCAGCGGCGGCGCATTGAACCTTCACAATCCGGCCAGCGTTGGTGATCGCCGGATTTTCAAAGCGGAATTTCACCATCGTACGGACTTTCGCTTTGAAAACGTCCCGCGCCTCGTTCTTTTCCTCAACGCTCACAGGGCTTTGAACCCCGCGAGCGACATGGTTGCCCCCGTGATCTCCCCTACAATTTCCCAGTCATCGCCGCGCGCCGTAATCTTCGCGGCAAAATCGTTCCCTCCAGTCGATGAGCGCCGCGTCCGGTCCGGGTAAATGGTCGTTATGTGTAGGCATCTTGCCCTCCTTGATGTGATGATCTTTCTCTACCAATAGCAAGCGTCATTCCACCAGTACTAAGCGATTTATTACCAGTAGAGAGCGGCTCCCTCAAGCCAATAAGCCGCTCATTAAAGCCGCTGAACGGATGGCAGGCTTTCGGGGGAGTGGTGTCAGCCGCTTTTGCGCCGCCAGACGGCTATTCATTGCCGGCGCAGGCCGCCCGAAAACCTATATCAGCGTATTGCGCGTCCGCCGCGGCAAATCCAACAAGGCCGGTCTGCATATAATAGGCGGTAAAATCATAGATGCTTCCGCCGCGGGTAATGCGGAGGCTGCCTTCGTCGCCGGCGTTCCAGTCGTAACACCATTCGTATACATTGCCGCTCATGTCGAACAGCCCCAGTCCGTTTGCCGCTTTGCTTCCAACCGCCGCCGTCTTCGCCGTGTTGTAAACGGACACCGCCTGGGTTGCCGTTTCATCGGTATAAGCCGCCGCCGCGCCGCTGGCCGAGTCGCCTTTGCAAAAATACGGATCCCTCAAACCATTCACCGCGTTGACGGTTTCGCTTCCCTGCCCCCGCGCCGCAAGTTCCCATTCCTTAGCGGTAGGCAGCCTGAAACCGTTGGCCGCTGAATCGGCGAACGCCGAACCAAATTGATGATCCTCCTCTTCCCGCGCAAACGCTTCCAGATTAACACTGTTTTTGCAGAGGCTCCCTCCTTGCCGGTAATAGTATACCGGTTTTAGGGAAGTTCCTTTTTGGGCGTTTAGCCATTCGGTCAGGGCGTTGCACCATACCACAGCGTCATACCAGGTTATGGAAGTTACCGGCTCCTGGGCGCTTACGGCGGCAAAAGGACCTGGACCCGGCCCTCCCGCCGATTGCCAGCTTCCCGCCTGCCCGGCGGACATCCGGTACCCTCTGTTTTGCGCCCAGTTTCTGACCGTATTCCACAGAGAGTAGGACACTTCGGTTTCTCCTATCATAAATGCGTTTTCTACGGTTTCCCTGCCGCTGTCGTCAACTCCGGTTGGAAAGACAACGCCGCCGGGAACGGTTATCATGGAAAACGTTATATTCCGCGCCGAATAATTTACGACAGTTCCGGCAATTTCCTGAACAGAATCTTCTTCACTTTCATCGGGCGCATTGTTGTCAGGAGTTTCAGCAGAATCTTCTTCTTCACTTTCATCGGGCGCATTGTTGTCAGGAGTTTCAACAGGATCTTCTTCATTTTCATTGGACGCATTGTTGTCAGGAATTTCAACAGACGGATTGGAACAGCCCATCCACAGCAATGCCGCCGCCGCAAGGAAAATACAACCATGAATAGATTTGCTGTTTCTTTTCATATAAACTTCCTATAAAACGTATTTCAATACCTCTATTTATATGGCAAATTCTGTGCCAACGTAAAAATGCTTATTCTTACCGTAATTTACCGTAACCGTTCATGCCCCCATATATGGGGAATTTTATCTTTATATACGCTACGTATAGTGTACAAAAGGGAATCAAAATTTCAATATGTACTATATATAGTGATATTGACTGCGGAGTGCGCTATATATAGCCAGACCCCGTGAATGGTTGCAATTTGCCCATGCTCTCAAAGAATTATTGTGAAAAATTTACTCCCACGAGTAATTCTTACGCATATCTTTTTCATACCGAGTTGACGCGCTGGCGCCAGCCACCTCCTCGGCGGCAACCGGGCCGGCAATAGACAACTTTTATCCTCCGAGCCTGTTCCAAAACGCGAACTACATGTGCGAACACGAGTTCAGCGAACCTGCGGTTGCGAACCTGCGGTTCGGGTTAGTTTTGGAACAGCCTACATTAGTAATTTTCTCCGAGGAACCTCCTATAATGTTCATTACCGTAGTAAAACGCGAAGCTGTTTCAAAACTGACGTTTGAGAAGAGCCTCAAGCCCCTATATTTATTGAACCTAAAAAACCACCGCCTGGGACGGTGGTCATGTACTGACCGGCTATGCCATAATGCCAGAAGGAGAAGAAACAATGGCAAAGTGGAAGAAAGCCTCTCACGTTGTG
>JAIRLZ010000043.1 GCA_031259035.1 Treponema sp.
TCCGATTTTGGGCGCGAAGCGCAACAAACTCCTAGTTACGGAGCCTCTTCAATTCTCACCAACTCTCCGGCGGAGCGCCCGAAAATATCCTCCTCGTACATGCATTCGGCTTGCGCCGACGGCGTCGGATACACGCCCGGCATGACCGCGCGGAACCGGAATTCCACCGTTTGCCTGCCCGCTTTGAAGAAGTCCCAGTGGAAGCGGATTTCATCGTCCATGATGAACCTGAGCGGCGGCTCGACCCAATCCCGCCACGCGCTTTCGGCGTCGCTTGTTTTCGGTGGGGTTGTTGAACTGGTGACAAAGGCCGCGTCCACGATTTCCGCCCCAGAAGGCGCCGGAACGCGGAGCGCGAGAAAGGCGCGGTCGCGTGAGGAGGAGACCGTCACCCGCCGGGTGTAGGTTTTTCCCGCGATGAGGCGTCCATCTTTTACAACCGCGCCGTTGTCGTCGAGAGTCTCGGCGAAGACGCCGACGCCTTCGTCGCGCATGACCGCAAGCTCGGCGGGTATGCCGTAACGGAGGCTCACACTGTAATACAGGACGCCCGAACCCTGCCGCTCGATCCGCAACGGAAGCGGCGTATCGCGCCTTACATCGCTTACAGGCGGATCCGTAAACAGCTTGAGCGCGGAGACAAGGGTTCCTCCATATGCGGAAAAATCCACCTGCGCAAACGGTCTTGAATCAAGAGTGACAATTCCGCGCATGTTGGCGCCTTGGGCGGCTTCGGCGTCCGCGATACGCCCGAATGCGAGAACAGCCCAGAACGAGGACGCTGTATTTGTCCATACGCCGCGCCGCTGCCGCTCAATGATTGACGTCGCAAGGCGCGCCGTCATATCATCACTAGGGTACAGCGAGTGGTAGAGCATGAGCGCGATGGCGTAGCGATCAACGTCATACCCCCAGAAATTGCCTTTGCTTTCATACGTGTCGGTTAGATCAACGGAGCGGGTTCCCGGGCGCAGGAAGTTTTTGATCTTGTCCAAAATGGCCGCCGCTGTTTTTTTATCGCCAGAATCAAACGCGGCGAGCCCCGCAAAGCCGTAGCCTGATATGCCAAGCGCATCTCCCTGTTTAAGGTACTTGCTGATGTCATTGTTGAGCTTCTCGCCGTTCATGGCGCGTATCCACAGCCGGTACCCTGTGAGGAAGGGATCCGCCTCGAACAATTCGTTTATAATCATATATGACTGAAGGCTTTTTATGATGGCGTCCGCGTCAATGGCGGCGGGAACCGCATAGCCCTTCTGTTTCGCCAAAAGCGCGATATGCGCCACGCGCAAGGACACCATCGGATTGCCGTATTTGCCGCCGGGCCAATAGGGGTACAAACCGTCCGGAAGTTTGCATTTCGCAATCGCGGCAAGCTCCGCCTCCACAACCGCTCTGGGGTTCTTCACTGGCGATTCCAATTGAAACGCGCCCAAGTGATCCCCAAAGGCGATCAGCGGCAGCAACGCGGCGGTGCGCTGTTCAAGGCAGCCATAGGGATAGGCGAGGAGATACTGCGCCGCGTCTTTGAGCTGCGCCAACCGGGACGCGGCGAGAGTGACGCCGAGGCTACCGGTTCCCTCCGGCGTAATCGCTGGCAGCGCCACGCCCTCCTCGACAAAAGGACGCTCGTTGTTCAGATTTCCGATAGCGCCCACCGTTTCATAGACGACCGGACGATCCACCGCTATTGTTCTCGTGATCCGCTCATTCACCGAAGGAGAGGTGAGGGTGAACGTCAACCGCGCTTCGCCCGCGCCCACAGCCGCGACCATAAACCGCGCTTCTGTCGTGGACCCCGGCGCGATGGACACGGTTTTTTCCGCTTCTCCATCAACGGCAAGTACATCGCCCCACAACCCGCCCGCATCGGCATTTTCAACCGCAAGAGCCACGGTCGCGGTTGTCTCGCCCGCTTCGAGGTTGGTCAGGAGGAGGGACACGCTTCCGGTGTCACGCCAACGCAGCTTGCGGGGCGTCGCTATGGAAGCGTTCAGCGGCTGGCTTACCCGCAGGTCCCGCTCGTTCACGCCGAAATTTTCAACGCCGGCAGCGACCGCGGTGCAACGGTAGGTCGTAAGGGAATCGGGCAGCGGAAATGTCACGGTAACGGTTCCGTCGGCGCCCGTCACAAGGTACGGCTCAAATACGGCCGTGGGGCGGAAATCCTTGCGTTCTTCCATTTTGGACCCGTCCTCGCTGTCCCCGCCCTGCAAGTCCGCAAGGGCGTACACAACCGGATCGATAAGGAGGGAGCGGCTGTCCGCGCCCCGTACGCCGAGCGGGAAATTATGCGGCGCATAGAAATACGCGAGCGGATCCGGCACATGGTAGTCGATGAGGTCTACGACGCCCCGGTCAACCGCCATGAAGGTGAGTTCCGCTCCGGCGACCGGCTTGCCGCCAAGCGTCACCTTCACTTTCACTTCCGCCTGATCCTTGGGGCGGTACGCGGGCTTCCGCGGTTCGATTTCCACCTTGTAATGGCGGGTTTCCGCGTCAACGCGGATGTCCGCAATGCCGAAAATCCCCTTGGGCTTATCCAGATCGGGATCGTAGTAGGTGTTTTGCGGGGGGCCGGATCGCACCGTGTAACTCGAAAGCGCGACATACACGATAGGCACATAGGACTCGTCTATCGGAATGTCAATCAGACGCGCCGAGCCGTCCAATTCGATGATCTTTTCTGAAATAACGCCTTCCCGTTCAATGGTCAAAAGGTAGTTTCCCTTAGGCAGGGGGGACCGAACCAGCAGTTTCGCGGTCTCTCCGACCGCGTATTCCGGCTTGTCGGGCGTCAGCGTGATGGCGTCAACATCGTCCGAACCCCAGTGAACCCAGCCGCCCCCGCTGACATAAAAGCCCATGCGGGTGACAACCGGCCTGCCCTTCTCATCTTTTGAAGTGAAGCGAATTTCCCATTGTCCGCTTTTCGCCGGCGTGAAAGGAAGAAGTCCCGCCGTGTTTTTCCCCGGCGAGAATATCCTTTCCTCCACAATCTCTTCGACGCGCTCCCAACTCACATTCACGCGCCCGCCTATGCCAGCTTGCCGCGACTGTTTCCAGTCATACCTGATGAATTGCGCTTTGATAGTGGTGTTTTCAGGCGCGGTGTACGCTGCGGCGGACGCCGTTCCTTCCGGGGCGACCAGCGCCCAGCTTGTGGTCGCGGGTTTGCCGGCGGCCAAAAAATACGCGGAACGCCGGCTGCTGTCAACATCATTCACGCTTTTAATCGCGCCTTCGTCGATTCGCGTCCCAATGTAAAACCGCGCGGGGTGAACCATGACGCTTGCGCGGCTTGAAACCTGTTGGCGGGAGGCGTCCTGAACCGACGCTTCAAGCCGGTAGGAATAGGGGGCGCCTTCAACGCCGTCGTCAGCCGCGACTTGGGTGATGTCCGCGCTGCCGTCAGGTCCGAGCGAACCTTCTCCGCGCCCTACAAAGGAACCGCCGTCAGTGTTGTCAGGACCGAAACTCCAGTGTTCCCACGGCGCGGGCGGGGCGAACCATGCGCGATCCCGCGTCCAGAAATAGGTGTATGGAGCGCCGGATAAAATCCCGCCCGCAAGGTAATTCGCGGAAAAATGCATGGAGAGGGCGTCGCCCTTGTAACGAAGCGAATCAAACGATTCGAGCGACGCCTCGAATCTGAGAGCCTCGAAATTCGCCGTGGTAAAGGTGACAACATGGGTCGCGTTGGCGCGTGAGTATTTTATAGTGTAAACGCCCGGATCGAGGTCTGAAGGAAGCGTGAACGAGCCGCAACTGCCCCCGTTTTGGGTGGTCTCGCCTTTCAGGGAGGCAATCGGCTTCGCGTTGTACATGCCGGTGGAAACTTCAACCGTATACGGACCGACGTAGGGCCGGTATTTCCCCCGCAAGAGCGTTCGGTCGATGCCCCGAAACGTAACGGTTTCACCGGGCTTGTAAAGCCCCCTGTCGGTGAATAAAAAGACAACAGGCCGCTCTCGTTCCGCGCTGAACGGATCAACCGCGGCTTCAACGTCGAACCGCCACATATTGTGGCTCCCATTCGGGATAAATTCAGCTTCATCGCCGCCGGCTGCGGCGCCGCCGTTTTCTATCACCCTGACGCCGAACCCGCCGCCCGCGGCGCCTTGCGTACTCGCTGAGTACGAGGGCTGGGAAAACATGGATACAAAAGCGCCGTCCGGGAAATCGAACGCCGCAAGCCCCTTGCTGTCGGTTTTCCCTTCAACCACCACGGTTCCGCTGTCGAGAAGCTGCACGAGCGCGTTGGCGACAGGCTCTCCGGTGGAAAGACGGGTAGCCCATACCAGCGCCGCATTGTACGCGTACCTCGTGGTGATGCCAATGTCCGTAACCTGCACCGAAAGCCACGTGGCGCCGGAATCAACCCTGTCCGGCCGCCAACTGTTTTTGGTCTGATAACGCCAGTACATGCCCACAGTTCCTTTGCCCGAAGCGCCGAGATACGGGGACAGATCTTCCATGACAAAATGTTTCTGATTGGGCGGAATAATGGACACATCAAGGGGAGCCGCGCGGCTGCCATCCACTCTTTCGTAGGGGCTGTTCACCCTCCCGATGATTGCGCTGATGGAGATGGGGTTCTGCGTTTCCCACACGTACCGCGCCGGATATGCGGCTTCCAGCATTTTGGGTCCTCTGTCATAAATTGACACGTAGCTGCTCGCGCCGCCGACAGAAACAACGACGCTTTCATCGCGCCCCAAGGTTCTGCCCAAGACATCCTTCAATCCCCCGGCAATGGTGAGCGTATAGTCTGTTTCGTATTGCAGGGGTATATTGTTCAGGACAACGGAACTGCCGTACACCGTTACATTTTCAGAAGTCAACGCGGGAATCCCGGCGGAACCCCCGCTTATGGAAAAGAAGCGTTCCGCGCCCTTTGCTTCCACGCCGTAGTTGAAAGAAACAGTGATAGGTATGGAATTGTACTGTCTGACCCTGGGCGACGAGTGAGATCGCGCCGTTGCGTTTGCAAAGCTGAACGGACGCAGGGTGTGGAATGTGTAGGAAACGGACTCCTTTGAGCCAAGCCAGCCCGGCTGTGAGCGCGCTCCCACTTTCACGGTGACTCTCATGTCCGTATCAACGGGCGGTCTGTCATTCAACGTGATAAGTACGAACTGATCGTCAGAGGCGTTGCGGGCGGAGTAGCCGCGTTCTATCTTTTCAGGGCGCGAAAGCGTGAAAGGAAACGTTTTGCCGGCGCCGCCCGCATCGCGTATCTCGATCCATTGCGCGATTTCATCTAAATCAACCGCATGGGAAAACACCACCGTACTGAACCGCGCCTCATCGGGCGGCGCGTTGTAGGAGCTTGTCCACATGTCCGCCGGACCCAGCGACCAGCTTAGAACGCCAAGCCGTTCCGTCTCAAAACTGAACGATGCGGCGCCCTCAAGTTTCTTGCCTCCGAGCGATTGCATCTTGTCAGAAACCGTGACAACGTATTTCTGCTGGGGAAGCGCGTCGTCATCCGGCTCAAAGGAGAGCAGTTTTGTTCCATGCCAGCGGTACACGCCCTTCAAGGGAGGGTCAATGGCGAACAGCCCCGCTTCTTCCGTAATTGGGTCTCCGAGTTTTGCGAGCGGAACCACGGGCTGGGAAAACACCGCGTAGATGGAAGGCTTCTTTACCTCCGACGGAAGCTCTTCCTGAGGTCCGAACGCCGTTATAGTGAACGGCTCATCGCTTTCCTGTATGCGGGCGTCGCCTCCGTCGGACTCCGCGCCCGCAACCGGCTCGTAATACGCGATGCGGTACGCGGCCATATCCGCCCTCACCCTGCCCGGCGCGGCGGACGCGCTTGAAAACAAGGCGATGTCCCCGCCTTCTTGTTGAGGCGAGGCGTCTTTAGCGCGCGCGGCGCAGGCGAAAAGCATGGTTAATAGCGCGATAATCATAAGAATATAGAAAGAATAATAGAAAAAATAACGGCGTTTCATAGCGATAGGTTCCTTTTCGCTTACAGTGTACTACCGCAACGCGGAATGGTCAAGGGAAGCTTTTTTTGAGCGGCGCCATGAAGGAATAAGGCGCTGGCGCCGGGCGAAGCCGGTCAATCACCACTCGCGGGGGCGGCACGGATCTTTCGGCTCGGTGATCTTGAATGTCTCTCCAGACGGCTCAACCACATAAAAGCCTTGTTTCAAGGCGTATCCCTTTTCGCTGTCGTTGAAAACCACCCCGGCGACGGCCCCCAGGTATATGCGCTTGTCGCCGCGCAGATCCGCGTATTTCCGCAGTTTTTCCATGCGCTCGATATGATAGTTTATATCACTGATATCGGGCTTGGTTTTGATCTCGACGGCCATCACCTTGTCGCCGTTTTCCAGCAGGGCGTCAACCTCTGTGAATATGTCGTGTTCCTTGTCCTTGATTATAGACCGGTTCGCTTTGGTGAAAATAAACCCCAACTCATCGAATTTCTCCACGAGGTTCGGCATGATCATATATTCAACCATTTCGCCGAAACGGTTGGAAAGATACCCGAACCGTTTGTCGGTCGCCTTCATCTGCTTGTCGGTCGCCATCTGGCTTTCCCTCAGTTCTTTATGGCTTTCCCTCAGTTCTTTATAGCTTTCCCTCAATTCTTTAAACCCTTGTGCGTTTTCCCTGATTATCGCCCAAATTTCATCGGCGACGGCTCTCCACTCCGGCGCCGCTTGCGTTGTTTGTGTTGTCTCCATGCTTGTCTTCTCCTGATAGAAAATATAGCGCTTTTTCGGCTATGTGGAAAGCCGCCGCAAGGGTGAAAGCGCGGTTTGTCAACCTTTTTCAAATCATATGTCTATGTCAACAGCTTTTATTCGCAGTGGGGTCTCATACCCATACACACTAACTTAGATTTGGCAAACCTTTGATTTATTGATATACTATAAAAAACACCGGAGGTTTGTAGTATGCCGTCGACAGCCCAGTTGCCGCCGCCGCTCGGAGAGGATTGCGAGCGGAAATGTGTCGAACTCGGGATTATACGGCGCGCGCGTGAAATCAAAACGCCCGCCGATTTAATGACGCTCCGCTTGTTTCACCCGCTCAACGGAGCGCCGCTTGTCGCGGTCGGCGCGGC
>JAIRLZ010000059.1 GCA_031259035.1 Treponema sp.
GCTGTGCGCTCCCTATTCTGTTCGTGGGCGCGATCCAGGTCTGCGGAGATGTCCGCCTTCGTCCGCAAAGCCATCTCTTCGAGTTCCGCGATGCGCCGTGCGCTCCGCTCGTCGCCCGCGTCAAATGCGGCTTTCCATTGAGCGAGGCGGTCGTTTGCGGCGTCCTGGGCTTTGCCGTCGCTTTCGGCGACCGCTTCGCTCATCGCGGATTTGACACGCTTCACCGTCTCGTCAAATTCGCCGTGAATGGAGAGGAGTTTGGCCTCCGCGCCAGCGATCTCCGCCTCAATGCGGGCTTTGGTCTCGGCGAAAGCGGCATCCAATTCGGTTATGCGCTCTCTGTTCCGTTCGTCGCCCGCTTCAAAAGCGGCTTTCCATTGGGCGAGGCGGTCGTTTGCGGCGTCCTGGGCTTTGCCGTCGCTTTCGGCGACCGCTTCGTTAATCGCGGCTTCGATGCGCATCATCGTTTCGTCAACTCTCTTTTCAATATTTTGCAGATGCGCCTCTGTTTCGGCTGTTTCATGCGCGATACGCTCTCTGGCTTCGGCGAAAGACGCCTCCCAGTCGGCTATATGCGCCTTGTTCCGCTTTCCAGCAATGTCGAGTTCCGTTGAAATATCCGCTTTGGTCTGGGTGTATTTTGCCTCCAGTTCCATGAGCTGCTGTTTGTTCTTTTCATCAACGTGTTCCAGATCGGAGTCAATGCCGGCTCTCGCTTGGGCAAGTTTGGCTTCCAAATCCGCAATCTGCCGTTTGGTTTGCGCTTCGGCTTGTTCCAGATCGGAATCAATGCCGGTTTTCGCTTGGGCAAATAGGGTTTCCAGTTCCTCAAGCCGCCGGGCGCTTTGCGCATCGCCCGACTCAAAGGCGGCTTTCCACTGGGCGAGGCGGTCGTTGGCGGCATTCGCCGCCTTGCTATCCGTATTGTTGATCGCGGTACTCATCGCGGATTCAATACGGCGGACGGTTTCTTCAAATTGCTCGCGGAAGACCTGCGCCCGATCTTCCGTTTCCGCTATCTCTTCCTCTAAACGTAGCTTCGTATTGGCAAAGGACGCCTCAAGCTCCGCTATCCGCAGCCTGCTCTGTTCTTTGGCGATGTCAAGTCCGGTCGCAATGTCCGTTTTGGCTTCATCCACCGCTTGTACAACATCCTCTTTCATACCTGCCGTCAACGAATCGAAATCGGCGCGCGCCGCGTCAAGCCGTTTGTCGAGTTCAAGTATCGTCTCGTCTGTGTGAGCGTCCGTATCGCCGAGTTTGCCCTCAATCGTTTCCAGTTCCACGGCGAATTTATCCCGCAGTTCCGCAATCACTTCATCGGTATAGGCATGTTCCCCGTCAAGCTGCTTGTTGAGGGCGTCCAGTTCCGCGGCAAAATGCGTCTTCGCCTGCGCGACCACCTCTTCGAGTTCCTCAAGTATTTGTTTTGCCTTTGTATCCTGATTCTCGGACTCATGCAGCCATCGGACGAGTTTTGCATCGGCTTCGCTTGCTATTTTTGCGTCCACAGCAGCCGCTGTTCTCGCTATACTGTTCTCAAAACCGGCGATGGTTTGTTCTGTATGAGTATGAGCGTCGGCAAGCTGCTGGCGGATATGCTCCATTTCCGTTTCAAGCTGTGTATGGGCGGCGTCATGCGCGGTTTCTATTTCATATAACAGTCTCTTCAGCTTTGCCTCGGAGTCAGCGGCTTCTTGTTTCCAGTCTTCAAAACGAATATCCACGCTTTCAAGCGCCCGTTTTTCGGACGCGGCGGCTGTTTCTCTGAGCCGATTTTCCATCTGGGAAACCGCCTCATTGGTTTGGCTCTGCATAGCGGACAGCCGTTTGTTCGTATCCTCAAAAGAGTGGAATATCTGTTCAAGGTTGGCGTCCGCTTCTTCGGAAATCTTCGCTTCGGCTTCTCGAGCCGTGTCGAAAATTTGCCGCTTTAGCAAGGCGATGTCTTCTTCCGTCTGATGTTGCGTGTCTTTGAGACGTTGTTCCAACGCCACACATTCTTTCTCAAAATGGTCTTTTATCTGTACGGAAGAAGCCTCAATCTCCACCAACGTCTTTTGCAGATTCGCGTCCGCGTCAAGCGTGATCTGCCGCCAATTGCCGAGCCTTTCGTCCGCCCGTTCCAGCACGTTCCGTTCCGCCTCACGCGAGGCGTTGACAAGCCGTTCCTCCAAAACGGCGATTGTTTCGTCCATATGCGCTTGAGTTTCTTTCAATTTACGCTCAAGAGCGTCATTTTGCTCAACAATATAAGAACGTATGTTTGCGGCGGCGCGTTCCATCTCCACGATTGTCTGTTTGGAATTCGCATCTTTTTCATCGGCCGCCGCCATCCATTCGGTTTGCTGGGTTTTGAAAAACGCCGTTAATTCTTCAACATCACGCGACCATTCTCCCAGAAAACGCCGCCGCTGTTCCTCAAGGGCGTCGCTGTTGGCATTCCACTGTTCCACCTGTTTAGCCGCGAGAACATCAAGTTCGGCGACTTGCTTCCGCGCCTCTTCCTGATGGCTCTTTAAATTTTCTTCTATTGAACTCTGCAACCGCCGGATGCGCTCATCAGACTGACTCTTCAGCTTGACAAGAGTCGCCTCTTCCATCTTGTCTGCGGCTGTTCCCGCGCGCGCGGCGACCTCTCTCAGCGTTTTGTTGATCGCTTCCATGTCCCTGGCAAGATTGGCGGAACGAACTTGCTCGGTTTTTTCAATCGCTTCCCGCTGCCCCGTAACATTGCGCTGAATGGCGTCCGCCTCCGCTTTAAGCGTATTAATGGAAGATGTGACTTCGGCAAGCATCGTATTGGAAAGTTTCGACAGGGAAGCCATATTATCCTGCTCAAAACGCTGTTTAAGACCGGCAATCCCCTTCTCAATTGCGGACAATTTATCATGCGCGTCGGACACCTTTTTATTGACGGTCTCCACAAAAGCCGATTCTTCGCTGATGCGCCCCAAATTCCCCTGGACCAAAGCCGTCATACGCACCAGTTCTTCCAAAGAAGCGTCGTAGGCGTTTATACGCTCGTCGATCTTCGTTATCGCTTTCGCCTTTTCCGCGAGATCTTCTTCGGTCAGTTTGAGTTTGTTCATCAATTCCTTGGCGGACTTCTGTTGCACATCAAGGTCTATGCCATAATCTTTTACCGCGCTTTCTTTCTCCGCCACAAACGAGGAAAGTTCATCCTTGAGATGATCCGCATATCTACGCACCTTATCCAGAGAACGATTTCGTTTGTCAAACTGACGGTACAAAAAAAGCGTCATTCCGACGATGAGGAGTGTTATTATATTTCCTACTATTATTCCCATCCGGCACTCTCTTTTTATATGATTTTAGAGACAATTATTTTATCACATAATTGAATAAATAGCGATAGTCGCAAAAAACAAAATTCTTCCTATTAATAGGCTTGCTAAAACGAGGCGGAAGGAAAGGAACTTTCAGCGCGGTTAGCATACCCGCATGAGCGGCGCCGGCGACATCGTATCGCCTGCTGTTGCCAACATAGAGAATTCGCGCGGGGGTTGTACCGAGTTCTTCCGCCAGCGCCATAAAAGGCTTCGGATCCGGTTTGAGCCTGCCGATCTCTTCGGAACACAACGCCGCGTCCCAAATTCCAGAAAGCCCCAAAAGCCTGAGCTTCCGTTCCGTTGGAAAATCAGATAGAAGCCCTAATTTCAGCCCGTTCCGTTTCAACGCCGCAAGCGTTTCCGGCACATGGGGGAACAGCCGGATATTTTTAAACACAGGCTCCCAACCGCGGTAAATGCGGTCCTCAATCTTCCGCCGCATTGCCGCGGTGTCAGCGTGACTTGCCGCGCTGTCAAGGATATGCGCCGTTAGAAAAGCTTGCGCCTCGTAAAATTCCTGTTCATACAGGGGATCTCCGACCCTTGTGGCGCGGAGTATGTCGCGGGCTTTCCCAAAGGCGCGGAGCAAGCGGCGCTCTTTCACCGCAAAAGGAAGAATCCGCAGATAAAACCGGTGATTAGGATACAGGGTGCCGTCCAGATCAAACGCAACGGCATCAATTTCTAACATGGATATATAATAACGAAATACACGGAAAAAGTATAGATGGGGGAGTTTTTCAAAACTCGTAGTTTTAATGATCCGGCGCTTCCGGTTATCGGAGCTGCCGCGACCCTTCGCAAGCGCCGCAACGCTTGCAAGACACCCCGCTCCCATAAGGTGTCAGACACCTAGGAGTGTCTGACACCTTATGGGAGGCAATCCAAAAGGTGACTGACACAACATCATAAACTTAAGACAAAATCCCCGAGACAGGGTATTCTAAACAAGGGGGACATTGGGAGGGGATAGAGCGGTTTGAAACAGTACAACATCTTATTATCAGCAGATGGATACACCAGGCGGCCCGGTTGCCGGGAGATCAGGGCGGGTGGACACGGGAGCGGTCCATGCCCCTTGCCGATATACTACGCTGTACCCTGGGCAAAAATGATTTGGGCATGTCATATTTCCTTGGTATGAACAGACCATGAAAAAAGTATTGGGCAATGCGAGTCCTTGACTCTTTCATGTGTTTACATTAGTATACTAAAAGGAGTTATTGTGGCTAAAGAAGAAGCTATTGAAGTGGAGGGAGTTGTCAGAGAGGCGCTTCCCAACACCATGTTTAGAGTGGAATTGGACAACCAAAACGGGCATCTCATACTTGCGCATCTGTCGGGTAAAATGCGCAAGCATTATATCCGCATCGTACCGGGCGATAGAGTGAAAGTCGCGCTCTCACCATATGATTTGAGCAGAGGACGCATCATTTACCGCGAACGTTAGCAGTGTGTTGCGGTTCACCGCGACAACGTATAAAATTCACCTTTTCAGAATAACCCATGTCGCGCCAGATCCGCCGGTTTTGGCGGGATTATATCCGCTTTCTCCGGCAAGAGGGTTTTTTTCAATAAATTTCTGTACAAGACGTTTTAAGACCGCCTCGCCGTTGGAATGATTCCCTTTTCCATGAATGACAAGAACCTTTTCGAGATTCAGCGCCGAACATTTTTGAAAGAAATCTTCGAGCGCCTGCCACGCTTTATCATGGGTAAGAGTATGAAGGTCAATCTCGGCGTCCGGTTTTTTGCGGAGGAGGCGGGAGCGGTTTTCAGCGGCTGAGTACATGGTTTGTGTATCCGCGTCTTTATCGTAAATTTCATGGTTCTCAAGCCACGCG
This sequence comes from Treponema sp., assembly GCA_031259035.1. Taxonomy (GTDB): domain Bacteria; phylum Spirochaetota; class Spirochaetia; order Treponematales; family Breznakiellaceae; genus JAIRKH01. Next base: position 5,198 of record JAIRLZ010000059.1, read on the forward strand.
GCAAGTATGTCATGGGAGCGGGAGAGCGGTTGTCGCGCCGGTCTTCCATCCGAAGGCGCGTCCGTTTTTTTCTTTTTTTCGCCGCCCTTTTTTTCCTCTTTATGGGCGGCTTTCAGCTTGCGCCTTTTCCGATCCCCCTGTGGAAGGGACGTCTGTTTTTCCCATGCGTCGAGAATATCGCCAAAATCCATCTAGCCGCAACATCCCTTGCCGTCAACGCCCATCGCTTTCAGTAAAACACCATATCCTCACGCCTGACCCAGCCCGTTCGATTGTCAAACGTTTCAACAAAAACCCAATCGCCTGAAATTGAGCGGACAAAGGCGCACTGCCCTTCATTAAAATGGGTCTGTGTTTCGCCATTCATTTCCGGCACATAAAAAGCGTCCGAGTCATGCAGTACGGCTTCTTTCGTCCGCGTTATGCCGGTAAAGGCGAAAAAGAGCGCGGGCAGCAAGACGGCCGCAACGATAACAGGAATTATGTTCCATTTCTTCGTGAGAAAACCACACCCTGTAAAAAACAAAAGACACGCAAGATCGCACGCAAAGAGAACAAGGCACAGGGTTTTCGGCATCCATGATTCATCGTGAACGGGTTCGAGGGCGAGAAGCCGCTCCAATTCCCGCCTTCCGCTCACAAAAAGGGGTCCAAACGTATGATCCCGCTCTGTTTTGCGTATAAGGGCGAGCGCCTCGGCTGTCCGTCTTTGCCGCAGCAGCATGGTCGCTTCATCTATACGCGAGTCTATTCCGAACACATTCGCGTTTCTTAACACATGCGGCAAAGCGCCCGTATCAACGGAGAACGTTGGGAAAGGCGCGCTAAAAGGGGCGGCGTCTCCACCGCCGTGCAATGAGGCGGGCGGCGCGTTCCGGGCGTCCCGCGCCTCCGTTGTCCGCTGGTTGTGGTCGGCCTCCTGTGGGGCGACATTCAAGCGGAGTTGGGGAATTTCAAGCGTGTAGCCCTCATACTGAAAATGGTGGCGGTTTATCGTTATTTCAGAACCTTCAAGCGGGATAAGCGTAAGGTGCAGTACGATATTGCGGGCGGCTTCAGCCTGCGTGAGGGGATGCTCTTCCATGATCGCATGTTCCGGCGCCTCAAAACGGAAAAGGTTTTGCGGACGTTTTTTTTCGTCGTCCCAATCGTGGAGCCTCATAAAAAGGTCGCCGCTTTTCCCAATAGTGAAGCTGTTTTCGCCGCTTTCCCATGTAAAATACGGATGGCGCGTTCCGGCGCGACGATTGGCGCCCTTTATGGTGATGGGCATTTCTTCGGTAACCGCGCTTCGCTGGGGAGTTCTCACTTCAAAAGGACCGAGAATCACCTGCGCGGCTCGTTGGGGCATAAACGTGAATCGTACGGCTGAACGGCGCTCGTCGGCGGCGACGGCGATAAGGCGCGGCTCGACTCGCACTTCCTCAAGTACAAGCTCTTCCGGAAATTCCGGCGGATGCACCAAGACGCCGGGAGGATAGGGGTAATCCACCAGAAAGGTGATTGTCCAGGGGACATTGCTGACAGGATCGGGAGAGGAGAAGGTTATTTCAAGCCAGTCGGCGACCGCCGGATCATTATCGGGATGCGCGGCTTCCGCGATTTCCGGTGCGCCGCCAGAATCCGCGTCATAGGCCGGCGCCTTCTCCTGGGCAAAAAGAAAGCCGCGCGGCGCCGCAGTGTGCGCGAGAGCGCACACCGCGGCGTATGCCGCAACGCGGATCAGGGCAAGACCTAATAATCTGGTCCGTCTTCGGAAGCATCGTCTATCCATTCCCTGCTTTTCCATTGCTGGCGCTCCTTTCCACGTAAATATTCAAACAGCGCGTCGGTTTCCGCGTTTTCCTGTTTCCGCCCCTCCCCCGCCTTGCTTTCAGGGGTGTTTTCATCATGCCGCCGCGCCGCAAGGCTCAACTCCAGATTCCGTTTCGCTTCGACGCGGCTCGGATTGACTTCCAGCGCCTGCCTGAAACGGGCCGCCGCATCATCGTACTGTCCGTTTTCAAACGCAATGACGCCGGAATTGTACCTGATGCGGTAGAGCAGTTCCTGATGCTCCTGTCTGGGAGCGCTGTTGACCGTCGCTTCCGCGTCCTTGAAACGTTCCAACGCCGCTTCCCGTTCATCCAGCGAATGGTACACGGCGCCAAGCCCGAACTCCGCGTAGGCTTTCGTTTCAGGGCATGAGGCCGCCTTGAGGTATGCGGCGATAGCCTGATTTGAAAATCCCCGCATCTGATAAAAGTTCCCTTCCACTATGAGCAATTTCCCGCTCACATCAGAACAGGACGTTATAGAGATGAGGAGAAGCGTACAGAAAACAGGCGCCGGCCACCCCGCAAACGCCCCGTGTTTGCCATGCTTGCCATGTTTGCCAGTTTCAACCATCGCTATTTGTGTAAAAAGCCGCAATGCGGAACGTTGGGCCGCTTTGAGCCGCGTCAGGATGCGCGGGTCGCGTAAAAGCGGGGCGCAAACCGAAGGTTCGGCGGGACATTGCGTCAGCCTCCCGATCAACGCTTTTTGTATTCATATTGACGCCATTATAGAAACAAATCTTTCGTTTTTCAAGGGGATGCGGCGCCGCATTGAAAAATGCCGCCGATAGGGAGTCATGCCTCAAGAGGGAATGCCGGCCCCGGTATCGACAGGCGGCGAAAAAAGAGCAAAAGGGGCTGC